>DATBHD010000213.1:0-61425 GCA_036557635.1 Gemmatimonadaceae bacterium | reverse complement strand
TTGCGGCGCGTGCGTCGGCGCGCCGGATGGCTTCCCTCCGTCGCCTTCCCGCCGCGGCGCGGCCGCGCCTTCCCCTGCGCCAGACTTTCCTGCAATCGGGCCATCAGATCCACGATCGGGGTCGCCTCGCGTTCCTCCGGCTCGGCGACCTCGACGGTCTTGCCTTTCAGCTTTGCCTTGATGATGCGCATCAGGTTGGCGCGATACTCATCCTCGTACTTCGAGGCGTCGAAGGGCTCGGTGAGATTCGCGATGAGCTGCTCCGCCATCTGGAGCTCCTGCGGCCGCACGCCGTCGGCGCTCGGGAAGGAGTAGGTGTCAGTCTTTACTAATTCGTCGCCGAAGCGCATGATCTCGAGAACCAACGCGTCGCCGACGACCTTCACGCCGACGAGGTGATGCGAGTTCGAGCGCATCGTGATCTTGCCGATGCCGACCGTCCCGGTGTTGCGAATCGCCTCGCGCAGCAACGCATACGGCTTCTCCCCGCCCTTTGCGGGAAGCAGGTAATACGGCGTCTCGAAGTAGCGCGGATCGATTTCATCGGCGGCGACGAAATCGAGAATCTCGATCAACTTCGACGACTCGAGCGCGGCGGCTTTGAAGTCTTCGTCCGTCATCTCGACGAAGCGGCCTTTCGCATACTCGTAACCTTTGACGATGTCATCCCAGGAGACCGTCTTGCCATCCTTCTGGCAGACACGCTCGTAACGTATGGGCGAATGATCGCTGCGATGCAATAAGCGAAAACTCACGTGCTCGCCCGCCTGAATGGCGGTGTAGAGCTGGACCGGGATGTTCACAAGTCCGAAACTCAGCGCGCCCTTCCAAATCGGTCGCATGATGTGTCGGCACCGTCACGAGATTGAGGGGAGTGGTTTACCTGAGCAACTCCGATGCTATCAACATGCTGTGCACATGGCGTGTGGAAAGCCGTGCAGTTCTCCACGTGGAGGCTCGTATCTTGCCCGGTTCTCGACATTCACTCCACACGAGTTCAGCGTTCTTGAATCATTGTGGCGAGCGCGCACGGTGCGCGCGCGCCGATTCGCTCGTGTTTGCGATGTCGAATTCCTGGGGAAAAAAGGTTCTCAAGAGTCTTCCACATGCGATATCAACACGACACGACGCGCGC
Source organism: Gemmatimonadaceae bacterium (assembly GCA_036557635.1). GTDB lineage: Bacteria > Gemmatimonadota > Gemmatimonadetes > Gemmatimonadales > Gemmatimonadaceae > AG2. The sequence continues at coordinate 60,290 of DATBHD010000213.1, read as the reverse complement.
TTTCACGTGAATTCACTGCGAGTTACGACGTTCTCGACATTTGTCCACAGGAGCTATCCACATAAAACACAATCACTTAGCACCGTTTTTCCTATTGCGCGCATACTGCGGTTCTTCTAGGTTCACCTCCCCAACGTCATAACGACGTCCCCACCGCGCGATTCGCACTTCTCCGCCTCCTCTCTCACCACCTCCCATGCACCTCGTTTCTTGCGCTCGGCCGAACGAGCCTCTCGAGGACGCGCCCTGTTCGTCGCTCACCATCGATGCGGCAAAGGGTGCGTGGACCGGCTACTGGTCGACGATGGATGAGGGCTACTACGCTCGCTGCCAACACCCGGACGGCAGCGAGGAGTGGTTCCGGATGTATGAAGAGGGGATCGGGATTCGCGCGACGCCACTCGGATCGGTCGCTACGATTCCCGCCGCGCCGATGCGCTCGAACACGCATCCGGGCGTCGGCATGGACGACACGACGCGGGCGCGCGCGAAGCGCCGCGTTATGCTTCTTTTGGCGCGCTCGACCAGCGCGCGAGGCATTCTTGTTGGAAGTGCGCGGCCGAAATCGCGCTAATGCACGCGGCCGTCTCGCTCGCCCTCGGGCAGCAGCTCGAGTTGCGGCGTGCGTTGTTGGATGACGCACGCGGCCGCCTCGTACAACCACTCCAGCGCCGGCAGGATCTGCATGTCGCCCGAGGTCGCCGATCGCGCGAGGGACAGCGCGACGTAGATGCGCTGCCGGGCGTCGTTAGGTGCTCCATGCAGGCGGTACAGCAGGAGCTCCGTCGCCGCCTCGGTGACGTGGAAGAGCGCGAACAGATAGAATCGCATGCGCATCTCTTCCGATTCGTCGAAGCTCGCCAGCAGTTCGCGCTCGCGGATGCCGCGCTCCTCGCGAATCGTCGCCACGATCTCCATCGCGCGCTCGAGTCCCGAAGGGCCGGAACCGGCGAGGACTTCCGTCCACAGCTCGACGTTTCGCCGAAGCAGCAGCAGGTCCCAGCGCAATTCCCGGTCGTCGCCGGGAAACACGCGACGGCGGTGGGCGGCCAGCCAGAGGCGGAGCGCCTCGGCTTGCCCGGCCACGTGGCCGAGGGCGACCACGAGCAACACGCGGTAGAGCGCTCCGACTTCGTCATCGAAATCGATCGGTGCCGCGGCGAGAAGACTGAAGGCGCGAGTCGCGCCAGCGCGCAAATAGCCCCGGCGCTCGGCGACCTCGTTCGGCTGCGCCAGGGCGAAGGGGCTGCCCAGTCCATCGAGGTCGAGGCGCTCGCGAGCGGCGATGTCGAACGCGCTGGCGAGAGCCAGGAGATCTTCTGCGGCCGGTTGCGTGCGCTGAGTCGGCGTTCCGCCGCGAAGCGCGCGCAGCGAATCCTCGGCGAACGCAACCAGCGCCGCACGCTGTTCGGCGCCGAAAGTCGAGACGGCCCAGTGCTCCTCGAGGGCAACCAGCGGGTCGTTCACGGACGCCATGATTGTCATACTGGGCAAAGAGGGCGGTGTTTCCGCGTTCTGGTGCACTTCCACAGTACGTCCCGTACCGGCGATTCACGAGATGGCGCGGCTGCATCCCCGCAGCCTCGCCCATTTACACACAGCCTAAGACGCGCGAGTCACGGCTCGGTCACAATGCCCGGGTTGGGGCAGGAGACCGACCTTGTGGAATATGGCTATGGGATTTGAACCGAACGCACGACGACGGCTTCGGTTGGTCGCGGCTGCAGCCACGGATCCCGTGCTTGCCCATGAACTGGTTGGCGCTCTCGAGGTAGACACGATGTCGCAGGTACCGAGCGTGGACCTCGCACGCGCAATCGCGCGCTGCCCTCACTGCCGATCTTCACAGGGCAGTACCAGCTGCCGGGAGGGACTCTGCGAGGTTCATCGGGCACGCTGGAATCTGGAGGCGTGCACGCGGACCGAAGCAGACCGCGAAGTGCCGATCGAGAATCGGCTCGAATCGCTGCTCCGGCGGGCCTTGGAGAGCGAGGAGGGGGGGACTCAGTTCCTCGCCGCCTATCAGCGCCAGGCGCGCGCGCTGGAAGCGGTCTGGGAGGCGCATCGCCGAGGCGCGGTGCACCTGCCGCAGTCCGTAGCCGACAAGGTGGAGCAGGCCCGAACGACACCACCGCGCTTCCTTCGCGGAGCCACTTTCGATAGCATGCGGGCGCGCTAGTTCCCGTCGTTCAAAGAGGTTCAGCATCCGCAGCGGTACAGTCGATGCTCTGGCGAGCGTTGCTCGTGCTCGTGCCCATCTCGGTGGCGCTCGCGGCGACCGACGCCGTGCCGCGCTCCGTCGTCTTCATCGTCGCCATCCTCGCCATCATTCCGCTCGCGGAATGGGTCCGCCGCTCGACGGAGCACGTCGCCGCGCGGGCCGGCAGCGCGATTGGCGGCCTGCTGAATGTGTCCTTCGGCAATGCGCCGGAGCTGATCATCGCGCTCTTTGTGCTCTACGGCGGGCACGTCTCCGTCGTGAAAGCGCAGATCACCGGCTCGCTCGTCGGGAACAGCCTGCTCGGTTTGGGACTCGCCATCGTCGCCGGAAGCTTCAGACGCGACGTCCAGCATTTCAACCGCGAGCGCGCCGGCCATCTTTCGAGTTTGCTCATTCTCGTGACCATCGCCGTGCTCCTGCCGGCGCTCTTCGACTACACCGAGCGCGGCGTGCTTCGCAATCCGAACTCGGTCGAGCTGGACGAGCGCCTCAGCGTCGGCGTCGCGATCGTGCTGATCCTCCTCTACATCGGCAATCTGATGTACACGCTCATCACGCACCGCGACGTTTTCTCTCACGCGGCCACCGGGGAAGAGCCGTCGGATCCGGGCCTCCCGCTTCCGTGGCCGCTCTGGCGCGCGGTACTCGTGCTGGCCGCGGCGACGGCCTTCACGGCGCTCGAGGCGGAAATCGTATCGAGCACCGTCGAGGCCACGGCGACGCGGTTCGGCCTAACGCCATTCTTTCTCGGCGTGGTCGTACTCGCCATCGTCGGGAATGCCGCGGAGTACATCTCGGCGGTGTATTTCGCGCGCCGCGGGCGCATGGGCCTCGTCATGAGCATCACCGTCGGCTCCACGATTCAGGTCGGGATGCTCGTTGCGCCGATCCTCGTGCTCCTGTCGTATCGACTCGGTCATCCGATGAACCTCGTCTTCGGAAATCCGATCGAGCTCATCGCCATCGCCGGAGCGGCGTTCATCGTCAACTCGATCGCGCAGGACGGCGAGACGACGTGGTTCGAAGGCGTCTTGCTGCTCGCCGTGTATCTGCTGTTTGCGCTGGCCTTCTTCCTCGTCACCGAGTAGCATTCGCGACCGCATGAGGGAGCGCGATATGCAGAAGATCAATCTCTCGCAGAAATTCGCCGCGTTCAGCGAACACTGGAGCCCCAAGATCGTTGGCGAGCTCAATGGCCAGCAGGTGAAGCTCGCGAAATTTCGAGGCCCGTTCGTCTGGCATCGCCACGACAACGAGGACGAGCTGTTTCTCGTGCACCGCGGCCGCTTCCGCATGGAGTTGCGCGACGCTGTGATCGAGCTCGGAGCCGGCGACATGCTGATCGTCCCACGGGGCGTCGAGCACCGACCGGTCGCGGACGAGGAAGTGGAGGTTCTCCTCTTCGAGCCTGCCACGACGCTCAACACCGGCAACGTGCGCAACGAACGCACTCTCGACGAGCTCGCGCACATCTGAGATGACGACGGAGCGCATCGACGTCCTCGACTCGTTCGTCGGCGTGCGCCTCGACGCAACGGAAGTGACCATCCGGCGCGGAATACCAGCCGACGCCGCTGCGTTGTCGCGAGCCGCGGCGTCGATGTTCACCGATACGTTCGGCGCCGCCAATCGGCCCGAGGATCTCGCGTCGTATCTCGCGTCCGCATTCTCGGAGGAAAGCCAGCGCGCTGAGTTGTCGGGCGCGAACAGTCGTATCTGGTTGGCGCACGACGGGCAGGGCATCGCCGGTTACGCACACGTCAGGCTGGACGCGCCACTTCCGGTCAGGTCAACCATCCCGAGCGAGCGGCCGGCGGAGATCGCTCGCATCTACGCGGACCGCCGCTGGCACGGGCGCGGCCTCGGTGGTTCGCTGATGCAAGTCTGCCTTGCGGCAGCCCGCGCGTGGGGTGCCGACGTCCTCTGGCTCGGCGTCTGGGAGCGCAACCCGCGCGCGATCGCGTTTTACGAGAAGCTCGGCCTCGCCGTCGTCGGTGAACAGGCCTTTCGCCTCGGCGCGGACCGTCAGCGCGACCTCGTGATGGCGCTTCGCCTAACGAATGATGGCTGACGACGTGCACCGCTGCGCCTGGCCGCGCACCGAGCTCGACATTCTCTATCACGATCGCGAGTGGGGCGTGCCGGAGCACGATGATCGTGCGCTCTTCGAGTTGCTCACGCTCGAGGGCGCGCAGGCAGGGTTGAGCTGGTCGACGATCCTCAAGAAGCGCGATGCCTATCGAGACGCCTTCGCGAACTTCGACGTCGCGCGCGTCGCCCGCTTCACGCCGGCGCGCGTCGAGAAGCTCCTCACCGATGAAGGGATCGTGCGCAACCGGCTCAAGATCGAGAGCACCGTCGCGAACGCCCGCGCCTTTCAGCGCGTAGTCGCGGACGCGGGCTCGTTCGATCGGTACGTGTGGCAATTCGTCGACGGCCGGCCCCTGATCAATCGGCGGCGGCGACACGCTGACATTCCCGCGACCACGCCCGAATCGGACGCCCTGAGCAAGGATCTCAAGAAACGCGGGTTTCGCTTCGTCGGGTCTACGATTTGTTACGCGTTCATGCAGGCCGCGGGTCTGGTGAACGATCATACGGTCGATTGCTTTCGTTTTCGCGAGCTCTCGGGCGAAACGGCCGAGTCCACGAAGACCAGACGCGAAGGACGCCGCCGGGCGGTCAACGACGCACCCACTGGCACAAGCGGCGCAAAACCGAGAAGTTGACGGGAGCCTGGCACCCTGACGGCGAGAGGTAGTGTGTGGCGAGCGCAAACCGCCAACGCCCAGTGGTGGCCGGCCATCGACTCTCGACATGCGGATCGACACGACACCCACGACTTCGACGACGGCGGGTCCGACGCATCGCCTCACGACGCTGCCGACCTACGTCTTTGCGTGGCTGGATGAGCTGAAGGCGGCCGCGCGGTCGCGGAGCGGGGGCGCGGAGCTCATTGATTTGGGTATAGGCAATCCAGATCAGCCGACGCCGCCGGCCATCGTCGACGCGATCACACAGGCGTTTCGCGACCCGGCGACGCATGGCTATCCGCCCTTTCGCGGCACGCCGCGTTTTCTGCGCGCGGCCGCCGGCTTTTTGAAGCGGCGATTCGACGTCGCGGTCGACGCCGAGCGCGAGGTGCTCTGCGTGAGCGGCGGCAAGGAGGGGATTGCGCACCTCGTCATGGCGTTTACCGATGACGAGAGCATCGCGCTCGTTCCCGATATCCACTATCCGGTGCACGGTCGTGCCGCGCCCCTCGTCGGGGGACGCGTGCATCTGCTGCCGGTCCGCCGCGAGCTCGGCTACCTGCCGGATCTCGACGCGATTCCGGACCCTGTCGCCCGCCGGGCACGGTTACTCATCATCAACTATCCGCACAATCCGACCGGTGCCGTCGCATCGTTAGGCTTCTTCGAGGAGGCGGTGGCGTTCTGCGCGCGCCATGGGATCGTGCTCGTCTCCGACCTGGCCTACAGCGAGATCACCTTCGACGGATACGTTGCGCCCAGTGTGCTCGAGGTGCCTGGCGCGATGCAAGTCGCCGTCGAATTTCATTCGCTGTCCAAGACCTTCAACATGGCGGGTGCGCGCATCGGCTTCGCCGCCGGCAACGCGGACGCGATCGAAGCGCTGTACGCGGTGCGGACGAACATGGGCTACGGAACGCCGGCGGCGATTCAGGAAGGCGCGGCGTTCGCGTTGGAGCATGCCGAAGAGCTTTCGCGTCCGGTGGCATTGCGGTATCAGGAACGGCGCGACACCGTCATCGACGGCTTTCGTTCGCTCGGTTGGGATGCGCCGGCGCCGCGGGCGACGATGTTCGTTTGGCTCGAGGTGCCGGCCGGATTCGATTCCCAGGGATGGGCGAAGCATCTCATCGAGCGGGCAGGGGTGGTCGTGACGCCCGGCAATGCGTTTGGTCCGGGGGGTGAGGGGTTCTTCCGCGTGTCGCTCGTCGCGCCGCCTAACGTGTTGCGCGAGGCGATCGGGCGCTTGCGGCGCGCGGGCGTGCGCTTCGCGCGCGACTGAGTCAACCTCGAGTTTCGACGATGAAGCTCACCGAGGCGCAGATGCGCCGCGTCGAGGCGGCGCTGAGTTTCGATCCGGGCGCGGAGCGGCGCGGCCTGTTGGACCGCACGGCGGTCGCGGTCGCCGACGCGCCGACACTGCGTCGGCGGATCGCGCAGGCGTTAGGCGAGGGCTCCGACGCCGCGCAGCTCGCCGTCGATCGCTTGCTGACGGGAATCGATCAGTTGAACGTCAGCTATCTCGAGCGGGGCATGATCGCCGCCGACGCCGTCGCTCGCGTCGAGGTGCGCAATGGCGAGAGTGAGCTCGTCGGAAGCACCACCGGCTTCCTGATCTCGCCGCATCTGCTGCTGACGAACCATCACGCTCTGCCGACGGCTGACGACGCGGCGCAGAGCTGGGTGCACTTCCGCAACGAGTTCGACGCGTTCGGGAATGCCGTCGAATCGTCCGTCTTCGCGCTCGATCCGTCCGCGTTCTATCTCACCGATGGCGACCTCGATGTCACCGTCGTCGCCGTCGCTCCCGAAACGCCGGACCGGCGTCAGCGGTTGACGCGATTCGGGTGGCTGCGGCTGGCGCAGAGCCCCGATACGGTGCTCCCTGGCGAGTGGTTGTCGCTCGTGCATCACCCCGGAGGCAACCCGAAGCAGATCTCGCTTCGTCAGAATTTGCTCATCAGGCGCGACGACGCCGAGCTCTGGTACGCCACCGAAACGGCGACGGCGTCGTCCGGCGCGCCGATGTTCAACGATTCGTGGCAGGTCGTTGCCGTGCATCGCGGCGGCGCGCCCGCGCGCGATCCGGCCGGCCGCGTTCTCACGGTGGATGGTGAGCCCTGGGTCGATGGCGACGACGAGACGCGCGTTGTGTGGCGCGCCGGCGTCGGCACGCGCGTGTGCGCCATCGTGCGGCTGCTCGCCGCGGCGCGTGGTGAGCATCCACTCATCGCCGACGTGCTCGCCGCGAGCGACGTCGATGCGGCGGACGCAATCGCCGTCCCCCTCCGTGCCGGAGCCGCCGATGCCGCTCCGAGCGGAAACGGTGCCGGCGCGCACGACCCCGACGAGACGCCGAACGGGACGCCGTCGCTCACCGTCACCGTTCCCTTGCGCATCACGGTGCGCGCCGGCAACGGGACGGAAGGCGAGCCGGCGGTCGGCGTCAACGTGAGTTGATCGAGAGCCGCTACTGGTACTGGATGTAGATCGGCCGCGGCACGAGGCGGATCAACTCGCCCGGCGTGATCAGGGCTTCGCCGGACTTGGCGTCGTTGTGGAAGAAGATCTTGAAGCCCGTGAACTGTACCGGATCAGCAACTTCGTAATCGCGGTACGAGTCGAATTTGAGCCAGGGCGGACCCCAGCCGTCCATGTTCATCACGATCTGGACGCGTGGATCGAGTCGAATCTCGCGCGGGTTCGGCACCATGCGCCTGGTGAATCGATGCACGACGAGCACCTTCGGCGGAAGGTGCTTCTCGGCGACGAGATCAGAGAGTGTCCGCACGGCGTAGTTCACGTCGGCGGCCATCAGCGTACCGATCTTGGTGCCCGGTTTGAGACCCTCCTTGTCGTAATGCATGGAGAACTCGGGATCGAGTCCGAGCTCCACGTCCGGCCGTTCGAGAAAGGGCAGGAGCCTTGGCAGCTCCGCCTGCACGGTGCTGTGTCCTACCTGCATGTCGAGAAAGAGCAAGGCGTGCTTCTGCCGCGCCCACTGATACACGCGCTCGATGAGCGTGTCGGGCATTCGGAGTCGGTACATGCCGTCCCTGCCCGGATACCCCTGCGCGACGACGGCGATGAGATGCAGCGCCGGCTGAACGGGGGTCGACGGATCCGCGTCTTGCCATCGCTTCACTTCGCGATCGAGACGGGCGAGCATGTCGTCCACGGGATACTCGCCGAGCACGCCCATGTGCTTCGAGAGGGGATTTCCGTAGAAGGCGACGATGCGGCGCGCGGGAAGAATGGCGCCAGGGAGCGGCGCCGGCCCGCTCACCGGCCATTCGCCTTCGTCCGTGCGCCGCATGCCCGCACGAATCGCAGCTCTGTAGGAGACGCTGTCGCGCGCCGTGCGGTGGTCTGGCAGCGAAGGCTCAATCGCGCGGTGACGGCTCGTGTCCGGCGAGATTGCCGTGGTCCGTTTACTCGTGTCGGGTGCGGCGGCGTCGCGCGGCGCCGGAAGGTGACTCGTGTCCGGACCGCCGGCCGATTGCGGAGCCGCCGCCGTAGAAACGGGAGCACCCTTGCTCACCGATTCGGGTCCGCAGGCGCTACCAGCCAGCACAGCAACCGCGAGCACGCGCGCGGCGCGACAAGGATGTGAGCGAAACATGAGGCCAACAGGATCTATACGAGCACGGGAAGCGAGACGCACGCCGAACGGCGCGCGAGAGCACCGATGACTCGAAAGCTAATCGCACGCCTCGCGCCGACGAGTGGCGACGTGGACCGTGAGTCGATAACTTCGCAGCCTTCGTTTCCGAGCGAGATGAGACACATCGCCACGAACATCGGCCGGCTCGCGATCGCGGCACTGTGTGTTGTCGCCTGCCATGAGGGCGGTGCGAACGGAAAGGGGCAGCGTGACGTCGCTCAGAGTGGCTCTACCAGTTCGGCACCGTGGGACTCCGCGGCCTGGCGCCCGCCCGTGCTGGCGGCGTTGTCGAACGACTCCTTGAGCAACGCGGTGCGGCGCGGCCACGCGCTCGTGACTGCGACCGCCGACAGTCTGCCGCGCTTCGTCGGCGGGAACCTGAGATGCACGAGCTGCCACCTCGACGAGGGGCGTCGGGGGACGGCGGCGCCGCTCACTGGTGTCTTCGCGCGCTATCCCAAGTATATCGATCGCTCCGGCGCCGTCGTCTCGATGGAGGATCGCGTGAACTACTGTATGACGCGAAGCCTCGCCGGGACGAAGCTGCCTAACGATAGCCGGGAGATGCAGGACATCATCGCGTATCTCGCGTACATGTCGAGCGGCGTCCCGATCGGTGCGCACCTCCCCGTGGAGGGGATGCCGGCGATGCCAAGGGGTGACGGCGACACATCGCGCGGCGCCGAGGTCTATCGCGCATCCTGCGCGCGCTGCCACGGCGCGGACGGCGCCGGCATGGCCAAGGTGCCCGCGCTCTGGGGTCCGCTGTCCTTCAGCATCGGTGCGTCAATGGCGCGGCAGGAACGTGCGGCGTCGTTCATTCGGCACAACATGCCCTTCGACAAGCCGGGCACGTTGAGCGATCGCGAAGCCTATGACGTGGCCGCTTACATCACCTCCAAGCCACGTCCCGACCTCCCGGAGAAGGCGCGCGATTGGCCATTCGGCAAGGCGCCCGCCGACGTGCCATACGACACGAAGGGGCACAAAGCCTTTCGACCGCCGCCCCTGCTGCCGCGAAAGAACCCGGCCGACGCTGTCGTCCCGATACCCTATCGCGTGACCGGGTCGCCGGCACCCAGGTGAGCGCTCGAGTCAGTCCCTTTCTGGTCCTGGCTCGAACTCCGCGCCACCGCTGCCGGCCGAACCAAATTTGGGCGAGGTCCATTTGCCCGTCGTCGTCCGCGGTGGGTTGGGTGGGATCGGCGCCCGGTCCGGCTTCTGACCGGCATCGGGCGCGTGCGCCTCGCCTCCGGCCTCGTCCGACGTCTCCGCCTCGTGTCCCTCGGGTGGCACCTTACGCTCGCGATCCATAACACTCCTCGATTGTGTAGTCTCTAAACTCGCGCGGCCGTTAGGTTCGATACCGCGCGCCCCGAATGAGCCGCAGAAGAAACAGCAGCACAACGGCGCCGATGAACGCCACGAAGATCACGCCGCCGAGTCCGCCGAAGGGTGACGTCGCACCGAGCGCGTGGAACAGCCACCCGCCGACGAATGCGCCGACGATACCGATGATGATGTCACCGATGAGGCCGTAGCCGCTGCCGCCCATGACCAGTGACGCCAGCACTCCGGCAACCAATCCGACGATGAGCCAAGTGAGAATCGGCATGATGTCTCTCTCGCTGAGGGGGTTCGCGATGAAGCCAACGGGCACCTCTTGGGCAACTCACATGCCCCGCGCGACCGCGGCCGTCGCATGAGTCCGGCCGCGCGCCGATCGTCGACCCATGAGCGGATTCTCGCTGTTGTTCGACGAATTCCGCGGGGGCGCGTCGCGACGTACGGCCAGGTCGCCGCGCTCGCCGGACTCGCGCGCCAACCGCGTCTCGTGGGCTACGCCCTGCACGCACTGCCGAGCACGACGACCGTGCCATGGCAGAGAGTGATCAATGCGCGTGGGATGGTGAGTCTCCGCGCCGGCGGTGACGGATGGCTCCGGCAGCGATTGCTTCTCGAGCGTGAGGGCGTTCTGTTCGATGCACGCGGACGCGTGCCGCTCGAGAAATTCCGCTGGCACCCGTCGCCTCGCCGGCTGGTCAATAAGGCTCGGAAATAGAATGCGCAACGCGGTGCCGCTTCGCATCCGTGCGGGAGCCGGACTCAGGTCGGCGGCTCGATCGACTGCCTCGCGACGCAACGTCACGTCGCGCGGCCAGCGTGCGTCTCGATCCATTCGGCGGCGAGACGCGCGACCTCGTCGAGCGCTCCCGGCTCCTCGAACAGGTGCGTTGCGCCGGGAACCACGTCGAGCCGCGTCGTAGCTTGCATGTGCGTGAGCGCCTCTCGATTCAACTCGAGCACTTGCGCGTCGGCCCCGCCGACAATGAGCAGTGTTGGCGCCTCCACTCGACCGAGCGCCGCACCCGCGAGATCCGGCCGGCCGCCACGCGATACGACCGCGGCGACTCGTTCGGGACGTTCCGCTGCCGCCACGAGCGCCGCGCCGCCTCCCGTGCTGGCGCCGAAGATCGCTACGGGGAGTATCGAGGTCAGCGGCTCGTTGCCGAGCCACTCGACGGCGCCAACGAGCCGCTCCGCAAGGCGGGCGATGTCGAAGCGGTATTCCGCGGTGCGCTCGTCGATCGCTTCTTCGTTAGGCGTGAGAAGGTCGATGAGCAGCGTTGCGAAGCCGTGCTCGCGCAGCTGCGCCGCGACATGCTTGTTGCGGGCGCTGAAGCGACTGCTGCCGCTGCCGTGCGCGAACAGCACGACGGCCCGCGCGTGCGGAGGAACAATCAAATCACCCTCGAGGGTCACGCGCCCGACGGGAATCCGTACCGTTCGCTCGTCGGCCGTGAGCATCATATCTGGTCGCGTCATCTTCAACCTCGATCGCTAACGCGGCGGGACTGCGCGCGCCGCTCGGTCCAGCAGATCGTGAACTTCGTCGTCGTCGGTCTGTTCAAAGTCTTCATACCATAGTCCCACCGCATAAAACGGCTCCGGAGTCTCGAGACACACGAGCGTGTCCGCGAGCGCCGCGATCGCGGCGCAGGTCTCCGACGCGCCGACCGGCACGGCGACAACGATCTCCTTCGGGCCCTCGCCGCGGAGCGCCGCGACCGCCGCGCGCATGGTGGAACCAGTCGCGAGTCCATCATCGACAAGGATCACGACTCGATCGGCGATCGTTGGGAACGGTCGGTCGTCGCGATAGAGTTGCTCGCGCCGCTCGAGCTCGCGCCGTTCGCGCTGCGTGATGCGCCCGAGCGTTTCCGCGTCGACGCCATAGGCGCGCAACACGGAATCGTCGACGACGCGCACGCCACCACTCGCGATCGCGCCGATTGCAAATTCCTCATGCCCCGGCAACCCGAGCTTGCGCACGATGAACACGTCGAGAGGCGCGTCGAGCGCCATCGCGATCTCGAACGCAACCGGTACACCGCCCCGAGGCAGACCGAGCACGAGGACGTCACTACGTCCCCCATATCGCGGTGTGAGTACCGCGGCCAATCGTCGGCCCGCCTCGGCGCGGTTCAGAAAGCGCTCAGCCATACCAGCAGGTTACAGTCGACCAGAACATCCGCACAGGCCAAGCCACCCTACAGGCGGTCGTCGAAAGACCGGCCGCTGAAGTGAGGTTTGCCCTCACAGGCCGCCATATCCGAACGACTCTCGTGGCGATACCCCACACCCCCCTGAGCCGTCTCTACATGAGGTGGTCCCCAGAGGCCGGCTATTTCGGCCTGCCCCCCTTTCGCTATCGAGCGATGACCAACGCGAGCACCGTACTGCCCGACGCAGCGATCGGCGCGATGCGGCGCGTGCCGACGGCGCGCGCGCTCACGACGCTCGGGCGCGCTACTCGCCACGGTCTCGAGGCGATCGGCGCCAGCGTCCGGTTTGCCGCGCGAACAATCGGAGCGGTGAGGGACGTTGGCACGTGGGGACCTGCGGCGACGCTGCAAATGAGACGGCTCGGCGTCGACTCGGTGCCGATTGGCGTCTTCATCGCGGTGTTCACGGGCATCGTGCTCGCTCTGCTCGCGAGCTACTCGTTCACCGGCGCGGTTCCGACCTACTTCGTGGGGACGCTGGTCGAGAAAACCATAACGATGGAGCTGGCACCGGTGCTCACCGGTCTGGCGCTCGCCGGTCGCGTCGGAGCGAATATCGCGGCTGAGCTGGGAACAATGCGCGTCACCGAGCAAATCGACGCGCTCGAAACGCTGGGCTACGATCCGCATGCGTATCTCGTCGTGCCCCGGGTTCTCGCCGGCACGATCATGTTTCCGGTCGTCGTTGGCGCCGCGATGCTCACGGGGGTCGCCTCCGGTTGGCTCGCGTCAATCGGGCTTCTCGACATCACGTCGCCCGATTTCGTGAAGGGGCTGCGACTGTTCTACTCCGGCTTCGATGTCCGATATGGGCTCGTGAAAGCGGCGAGCTTCGGGTTCGTCGTGACGCTCATCGGTTCGATTCGCGGATTGCGCGCCAGCGGTGGCGCCGAAGGAGTCGGGCGGGCCGCGACGAGTGCCGTCGTGTTCTCCGCGATTCTGATCCTGGTGTTCGATGCGTTCTGGGCGGTGACCTGGCTGCTGGGACGTCGCCCATGAAGCGCACGAACGATCTTCTCGTCGGAACGGTCGTTCTGTTGGTGGTTCTCACACTCACCGGCGCGACGTTCTGGGTCAAGCAGACCGACATCGGCGAGCGCCGAACGAAGGTTGTCGCGCGATTCCGCGATGTCGGCAACGCGCGCGTTGGCAACGCGGTCGTCATTCGTGGCGTGCGCGCGGGCACGATCGAGGCGATCGAGCTCGCGCGCGGGGGCTGGGTGCACATGCGAATGAACCTCGATCGCTCGATGCAACTGCCGGCGACGCCCGTGGTGCTGCTCAATGAATCGAGTCTGTTCGGTGAGTGGCAGGCGACGATCACGCCGCGCTCCGCGCTCCCGCATGACGAGACGGTCCAAGCGCAGGTCGAGGAGTCTTCGGGCGGCGGCGAGGTCCTGCCGGGTGCGACGTTGCCCGACATCGCGAAACTCACCGCCGTCGCCGGACAGATCGCTGGCGACGTCGCCAACGTCGCGGGGCGCGTCGAAGTCGCGTTCGACGAGCGAGCGGCGCGCGAGCTGCGCTCCTCGATCCGCAACTTTGCCGACCTCTCGACGACACTCTCGCATACGGTCCGCACGCACGCTGGAGACCTGGACACACTCTCGCGCGGCCTGCAATCGGCGGTGGCCTCGCTGAATCGAACCGCGACCAGCGCGGAGTTGATGGCGTCGCGGATAGACAGCTCGTCCTCGAGCGGGCAGATCCGCCAGATGGTCGACGACATGTCGCACGCCGCCGCCGAGCTGCGACGAGCCACCGTGCAAGTGCGGGTGATGTCCGAGCAACTCTCGAAGACCCAGGGTCAGCTCGACGCCTTCCTCACCAACGGCGACTCGGTGCTGGTGAAACTCAACACGGGGCAGGGCTCGTTAGGCCTGCTGCTCAACGACCCGTCACTGTACCGCAATGGGGATTCGCTGCTGACGCAGCTCCGCGGGCTGGTGACCGAGGTCCGCAAGAATCCAAAGAAGTTCGTGAGCGTCCGGCTCTTCTGAGTCGTTGCGTTTTCGAACCCGGAATCTCGCACGGCAGCGCGTGATCCGTCGGACACGTACGTCCGGCCGAACGCGCGGACGGCAGTACGTCCAGCGCCGATGACAATCACCTTGCAGCCGGAAAGCAGCTGTTTTCCGCTAAGCGCATGAACGCGCACGGCTTAGTGTCATAGGAGGAAGGGGCGGCGCAACTGGTACCACGCCTGCCATTGAGAGAGTACGAAATGAGCGCCGACGGACGTCGGCCGTTGCCTTCAGATCCTCAGCTCTCTCGTCATATGCGCGCTTCAATCGTCATCGCCGCTGTCGCTGCGACCGTTGGCCTGGCATCGTCCGCTGCGGCGCAGGCGCCCGCGCCCCCCCTCGCGAACGGGACCGCGTTCGAGCTCACTCCATACGCCGGCTACATGATCTTCGGCGACTATCTCAAGGGCCCGCTCGGAACGAGCATCTCCAACGCACCCGGCGCCCTTTACGGCGTGCAACTCGGGATGAAGATCTATCCCAACGTCTCGCTCGTCGGAAACCTCGGCTACACGAGCTCGGACATCACCGCCGGAATTCCATTTCTCGGCGGCTACTCCATCGCGCACAGTTCGACGTTGCTTTATGACGGCGGCTTGCAGCTCGACTTGCCGCTGACGACGGCGAGTGGCTTCAGTCTGAAGCCGTTCGCTCAGGTCGGCGCGGGCGCGATGCGCTACAGCATCAGCGAGTCGATCATTCAGACGAATACGACGAACTTCGCCGCCAACCTCGGGGTCGGCGCCGACGTGTCCCTCGGTCAGTCGATGGGGCTCCGCTTGATGGCGAAGGACTACATCGGCAAGTTCAACTTTCAGGGCGCCACTGATCTGGACGTGCAAGGACAAACCGCGCACAACTGGGCGTTGAGTGCCGGACTGCGATTGAACTTCTAACGCGCGCCGGGGCGCGCCCGATGCGTCGATTCTCGGCGATGGATGGCGCGCTCTGGGATGCGGTGATCGGCCACGAATCGTGGGGAACGTTCGTGGTGCTGTTCACGCCAGCCGCGGGCGGCGACGCGCGCAAGATCACGCTGACAGGGGAAAGCGCGCTCGCTGCCGAGGCCGAGCTCGGCGCGAAGAGTGACGAGGAGCTGAGAACCCTGCTGGCGGAATCGAGCCCCTGGTGAAGGGACCCCTCTTCGATAGCTTGCTGTCGGCAAGTACCATTGATCCATGCCGACGAAGACACGAACACCGGGGATTCGCGCGGTCGGTCCGCACGCGCACACCAGAGAGCATCGACCATCCCCACCGCCGCAAAACGACAACGAGTGGTTCGAGCTGCGCCAATCATCCATCCAGGGACTCGGAGCATTCGCTCGAAAAGAGATTCCGCGCGGTACGAGGCTCATCGAGTACACCGGCGAGAAAATCAGCTACGCGGAGTCCGATCGTCGCTATCCCGATGACAAGGACGAGCGTCATCACACGTTTCTGTTCACGTTGAACAGCAAGCAGATCGTCGACGCCGCGTTCGACGGCAACGACGCGCGCTTCATCAATCATTCGTGCGCTCCGAACTGCGACGCCTACATCGAGCGCGGGCACATCTGGATCGAGTCGATCAAGCGAATTCCCGCTGGCGCTGAGCTGACGTACGACTATCAGTACGAGTATCTGGACGAGTACACGGACGAGGACCTCGCTTTTTACGCTTGCCGGTGTGGCGCGCCAACCTGCCGCAGGACGATCGTCGAGCCCAGAAAAACACGGCGAAAGCGTTAGGCAGATCACCTCGCGACTCTCGAGCCCCAATGACGCCGTCCGCTTCGCTCCACGCGCTGCTGACCAGCGCGATCGACTACGCCGGCCTTTTTCCGCCGGCGTCGCTCGACATGCGAGCGGCGGTGACTCGCTACGCCGAGTACCGCGCGGCGACCGACGCATGGGCGCTCGGCCGATTTGTCGTCCCGCTGTCCCGCGTCGAGGAGCTTGCGGCGGCACAGCAGGAGGTTGCGCCTCGCGGTCAAACGTGGAGGCTGAGCGTCTTGCTCGGTGAAGATCCCGCCGCCGACGCAGCGCGAATTCGCGCGTTCAACGCCGCGCACGCTGGCTCGGCGCTGATCGATTCCGCGGAAACGCGACTCGCGGGCACAACCGCCGAATCACGACGCGCAATCGGGTCGCTCGTCGAGCGTATGCCCTCGTCGTTGCGATTGTTCATCGAAATTCCGCCGGGAGACGACCTCGCGCCCTTCGTTGCGCCTATCGCCGCCGCGAACGCCTGTGCGAAGATTCGAACGGGCGGCGTGAGCGACGACGCGTTCCCGGACGCAGGGCAGGTCGCGCGCTTCCTCATGTCTTGCGCCGAGCACGACGTGCGCTTCAAGGCTACAGCCGGGCTGCATCACCCTTGGCGAGGCAGATATCCGCTGACGTACGAGCACGCCGCGCCGACGGCGATGATGTTCGGCTTCCTGAATCTTTTCGTCGCCGCGGCAGTTGCGCGGCGCGGCGCTTCGGCGGACGATATCATTGGCGTTCTGCAGGCGGAGCGGGGAAGTGAGTTCCGGTTCGGCGACGACGACGTTCGCTGGCGCGACATCCGCGTCACCAGGCAGGAGCTGCTGGAGTCGCACGCGACCTTTGCGCTCTCGTTCGGATCCTGCTCGTTCGAGGAGCCTGTCTATGATCTGCGACGTCTCGCGCTGTTGTAACGTGCCGCCGCGATGGCGCTGAACGACACGCACCGCGTCGACCTGGCGTCCTGGGTGGAATCGGCCCAGACGCCCGGGAGCGATTTCCCGATCCAGAACCTCCCATTCGGTGTGTTCAAGCGGACCGGGCGACACGAGCCACCGAGGGTTGGTGTCGCGATCGGCGACCAGATCGTCGACGTCGCGACGTGCCTCGATGAGGATTTGCTCATCGAAGCCGCCGTGCCGGCGGCCGAGCGCTGCCGCGCGCCTCGGCTCAACGAGCTCATGGCCGTGGGGCCGGAGACCCTTTCCGGGCTGCGCCGTGGCTTGAGCGAGCTGCTCCGGGTCGAATCGGCCGCCTATCACAAGGACCCGGGGATCGCGCACCGCGTGCTCGTGCCGATGTACGAGGCCGAGCTGCGGTTGCCGGCGACGATCGACGACTACACGGACTTCTACGCCTCGATCGATCACGCCCGCAACGTCGGCAGCATGTTCCGGCCGAGCGATCCGCTCCTGCCGAACTACAAGTACGTGCCGATCGGGTACCATGGGCGCGCGTCGTCGGTCGTCGTCAGCGACACGCACATCCGGCGTCCCAGCGGTCAGGTGAGCGACGATCCCGATCAGCCTCCCTTCGTGGCGCCGACGAGGCGCCTCGACTACGAGGCCGAGCTTGGGATCTTCATCGGTCTGGGCAACGCGCTTGGCTCTCCCATTCCGATCATCGACGCGGACCGACACATCTTCGGGCTGTGCCTGTTGAACGACTGGTCGGCGCGCGACATACAGGCGTGGGAGTACCAGCCACTCGGTCCATTCCTGTCGAAGAGCTTCGCCACTTCCATCTCTCCGTGGATCGTGACGCTCGAGGCGCTCGAGCCATTCCGGGCACCGGCCTACGTTCGCCCGGACGGTGATCCACCGCCTCTGCCGTATCTGCTCTGGGACGTCGATCAACGGCGGGGTGCGATCGACATCAACGTGGAGGTCTATCTCGCGACCGCCACGATGCGGCAGCATCGCCAGGATCCAGTTCGCATCAGTCGGAGTCGATTCACATCGATGTACTGGACCATCGCTCAATTCGTCGCGCACCACACGAGCAACGGTTGCAACCTTCACCCAGGAGACCTGTTCGGTAGCGGGACGATCTCCGGTCCCGAGCCGGAGAATAGGGGTTGTCTCCTGGAGCGCACATGGCGAGGCCGCGATCCGGTCCGTCTCCCGAACGGCGAGTCACGCAGCTTCCTTGCCGACGGCGACGAGGTGATCATGCGCGCCTCCTGCGAGCGCCCCGGCTTCGCGCGGATCGGCTTTGGCGACTGCTGCGGGATGATAGTACCAGCACTCTGAAGAAGGCGACGTCATGCGGTCGTCTCACCGGCGCCATTGAAGACCTTCGACACTGCCGTCGCAAACTGCGTCCACTCGGCGGTCTCGAGCCGCAGCTGCTTTCGGCCAGCGTTGGTGAGCCGATAGATCTTTGCCTTCCGGCCGATCTCCGACTTGCCCCAATCGGCTTCGATCCAGCCCCGCTTCTCCATCCGATAGAGAGCAGGGTAGAGTGAGCCTTCCTCAACCTGGATGGCATCGCCGGTGGCCTCCTCGAGCCATCTCGCGATCGCGTAGCCATGACGCGGACGCCAGCTGAGCGCCTTTAGAACGAGCGCGTCGAGCGTACCGTGCAGTCGGTCTTTCGAGAGTGTCGTCATCGTGTTGCCTAGAAAGTCTTGGTAATGCTAGAGATCAATACTTAGACAGTCAAGGCATCGCAGACCTGTTGTCGCAGTGTGATCGAGGCGCTTGCCGCTCGCCTGGAGGGACGTGAGCTTCCGGCTCATGCCAGTCTCGTATTCGAAGTGTTTTCGAGGGGTCCTCCTGGGCGGCTCGACGACGCTTCTCGCGCTCGCATGTGGCGGCCACTTCGAGGTCCCGATGCCGGTGCTCTCGGCGCCGGCGGTCGCTCCGCCGCCGAGCGAGCCAGCGATCATCACGCTGCCGATCGCCATTGCGCTCTCGAAGGTTCGGACGCAGCTCGACTCGGTCTTTCCTCCGGCCGATAGCCTCGATCGCGCGAAATGCACGGCGCTCGGCGGACTGGTTTGTCATCAGTACGCGTATCGACGGGACAGTCTCGATCTGCGCGCGAATGGCGACCGCGTCACTCTGCAAACTCGTCTTCGCTATCGCGCGTCCGTCGGCCTGCCTGGAGTAGGGGGCATTGCGAGCTGCGGCTTTCCACCAGAGGCGATGAAGCGAGCCGACGTCCAACTCGCGACGACGTTGTACTGGCGCTCCGACTGGCGACTCGGATCGCGCGGTACAACCGTAGCAGCCACTTTAAGTGATCCATGTGAAGTGACGCTTTTGCATGTCGATGCAACTCCCATAGTAAAGCGAATTATCGATGCCCAGACGGAAGACCTGCGACGCGAGATCGACTCGCTGCTGCCGAGCGTCGCAGACCTTCATGGAGCGGCCGATTCGCTCTGGCAGCTTTCGCAACAACCGCTGTCGCTCGACTCGGCATCCACGGTTTGGTTGACGCTCGCTCCGGAAGCCGTGAGTCTCGCGCCGGTCATCGGCTCGGCGAGCGCTGTGTCGACCGCTCTCGTCCTAACCGCGCGTCCGCGTGTAACCGTTGGACCAAGACCCTGGGTAGAGCCTCAGGCTCTTCCCGCGCTCACCTTGGCGCGACGCTCGTCTGGGATTCACGTCCCTGTGGAAGTCGAGCTGCCCTTTTCGGAGTTGAGCCAGAAAGTCACCGAGCTATTGACGGGCGATACCGCCGGAAAGGGAATACGGGTCAGTGAGGTGAAGGTCTGGGGTGTCGGAGATACCGCTGTCGTCACGGTCGGACTCGGAGGGAAGGTGAAAGGCTCGCTCTATCTCCTCGGCAGGGTCAGTTACGATTCCGTGTCGCGCGCCGTTCTCCTTAGCGATCTGCGCTACACGCTCGAAAGCCACGACACGATGACACGAATCAAGTCGACGTTCGGTGCCGGGCGTATCAAAGCGGCGATCGACGCCGCGACTGGCAAGGGACATCTGGCGGTCGGTGAGCAGCTGGATTCTCTCAAGTCGCGGCTGAACTACGAGCTCAATCGCTCACTCGCCCCGGGTGTGAGGCTCGCCGGAAGCGTCAATGACGTACGCTTCTCGCGAATGTTCACGACCCAAACCGCGTTTGTGCTGCGCGTTGTGCTCGACGGCGAGGCGGTGATTCTCGTGCAGTGATGCGTCCACGTGGCGGACGCCATTCACTTCTTGGGTCCGACCTCACCTGCAACGACCGCCTGGTTCGCCCGGGGCTTCACCAACAGGATCTGACCTACGCGAATCTTGCTTCCAGTGATGTGGTTCCACGCCCGCAACGTGTCAGGCGTCGTGTTCCAGCGGGAGGCGATCGTCGCCAACGCATCGCCGCGCTTCACGGTGTAGTACTTCGCCTTCGATGCTTCCTTCAGCGCAGCCCTTCGCTGAGCCTCGACCGCGGCGCGCCGCTTCGCCTGCTTCTCGGCAAGAATCGCCAGGCGCTCGTGACGGGCAGAGATCGAGTGCAGAAGAAGGCTCGCCTTTCCCCACGCTTGAGAGGGGATCCCGTATCGGTAACTACCCTCCGGCGTCTCGACGACGACGGCCTTCGCGATGCCGAAGAAGGTCCGGCCAGGATGCAATTGAACGGTCGTGTCGACCTGAAAATCGTGCTCGGTGAACGTCGGCGGACTATCGCCCGAGCCGAGGAGGTCGCGCGGCTCGAGGCCTAGAAAGAGGAGACGCCGGTCGGTGAGCACCAAGAGCCCGCGCGTCGCCCGAAAGTAGTCGATCCAGGGCCGCTGAAAGACGGCGACCATGCGGATTACACGCTCGCCCTCGCCGAGTGTGTTGAGACGGAGCTCGCGCTCGGCGATGGCACTCGTATCGCGAGGCTCCGTACGATACGTGTGAATCGCGAACTGGACGAGCAGCGCGACGAGGACGACCGCGGCGCCGATCATCGCGTAGCGCACGGCGGGACGCACGCGGCGCCGCCGACGCTTCAGTCGGAGCTTCTTCTTCCGCACCGCCGGTGTCGGCGGCGCGATATCGGGTGCCTCGAACGATCGTTCCATCTTCAACTGATGAATCAACTCAGCCCTCTAGGCGTCTGTGCGCCTTTGCCTTCACATCTTTGGAAAGAATGATGCCGATGGTGTCGGGAGCCGCTCCCACTCGGCCCTCTCATTGGCTCAGAACGCCCAGTTCGTCACCGGCCGGTTGAGAATGAACGGACCGGCGGCTACCATTCGGCCAGGCTGTTCCAGGCGCGAACGCATTATTCGTTCAGCTGTCCCGCGCGCGCCAGCCTTGTTTTCTTCGCCGTGAGCAGCCTGCGATTCAGTCCGCGCTGCCACGGGGCCATTCGCCCTAGTTCGACAGCGGACCGACTGGCCGGCCCGCCTTGCGGAGGCACCATCAGGAAGCAACCGATCCCTCAGCTTCTATTGCTTGCCGCCGGATCGCTCGCCACGGTGACCTTCACCGTTTCGCGCGTGCATCCGGCGTTCGTGCAGCGCGAGCCGGTGGTTGCCGAGATCCTGAAGCACGAGTACGTGGACTCCACGCGCATTCGCGCACCCTGGTTGACCGCGTCGGCCGAGCAGGCCCTCAGGACGCCCCAGTTCCTGGCCGATCGCGAGCGCTTCATGCGCGATCTGCTTCGCACCGGCAAGGTGAACGAGAAGCGGGCCTGGAGTCTCGCGGACGTCGCGGTGACCGAGGCCTATCGGCGCCGCCTACCGCCCGCGCTTGTACTCGGCGTCATGCTGACCGAGAACGACGAGCTGCGGTCGTCGGCCCGCTCGAACGTCGGCGCCGTTGGCCTGATGCAGGTTCACGGCAACTCGTGGCAAGACGCGCTCGGACGGATGTTCGGTACGAATCTGCACAACGACACGACCAATCTGCGATACGGCATTTTCATTCTTGGTTACATGGCACGTCAGGCCAGGAGCAGCGCCGCTCCGGATTCCGCGATCGGTGACAGCGCGGTCGCCTCGGACAGCAGCTGGCGGTCGGCGCTTCTTCACTACAACGGCTGTGTGCGCGGAAAGAACACCCGTAACTGCAGCCGCTATCCGGTTACGGTTCAGAAGAACGTGATCGAGAACGCAAAGACGACGTGCAACGGCCAAGACTTCGACGCTTGTGTCGTCCGCCCACTCTGGCTGAGCACACGCTCGGATCCCTGACCAACGCCGGCGCTTTCCGCTGAAGCACTCGTCAAGCACTTCGGACTGACGACTGCTCTCGATGGCGTGAGCCTCGAGATCGCCGAAGGCGAGTGCATTTCCCTGGTTGGCGAAAGCGGGTCAGGAAAAACGACCCTTCTTCGCAGCTTCAACGCCCTCGTCACGCCGGATGCGGGGCGGGTCGTCGTCGGTTCACGGGACGCCGCGACCATGGATGTCATCGAGCTGCGCCGCGGCATCGGATACGTCCCTCAGGACGGAGGCCTCCTTCCGCACTGGCGCGTGGCGCGAAACGTGGAGCTCGTACTGAGGCTGCAAGGCCGCATGCACGAGGCCAGACAGCGCGCGGACGAAGCGCTTCGCTTGGTGGGGCTCGATCCCGAAGTCTTTCGAGACCGCTGGCCGCGCGAGCTCTCTGGTGGCCAGCGTCAACGTGTTGCCATCGCGCGGGCGCTCGCGGCTGAGCCACGGCTTCTGCTGCTCGACGAGCCATTCGGCGCTCTCGACGCGATGACGCGCGCGGATCTGCAGGAAAGCTTCGCGAAGCTTCTCGCGGGACGTACCGCGGGCCCTCTCACTTGTGTTCTCGTCACGCACGATCTGCACGAGGCATTTCTGCTCGCGGATCGGATCGCCGTGTTGCGGCGCGGGAGAATCGAGCAGGTGGCGCCACCGGCCGAGGTGTTCGCACGGCCCGCGACGACGTACGTCCGCGACCTGCTATTGCGCGCGCGCGTCGGTTCGAATGACATCCGGCCCGAAGTCATGAAGGAACGGCCGCAGTGACGCATCGACGGTTGGGATTGGTTGCGCTGCTCGTGGCGCACACGGCGGTCGCGCAGGGCACGACGGACCCGGTGATCGTCGCTTCGAAGCCGTTCGGCGAGTCGTACCTGCTCGGCGAAATGTTCGCGCAACTTCTCGAGGCGCGCGGTATTCGCGTCGACCGCCGGCCAGGTCTCGGCGCGACGGAGTTGGCCTTTCGCGCGCTTCGCAGCGGGGCGATCGACGTCTACCCGGAGTACACGGGGACGGGGCTGCTGGTGCTGCTCGGCGAGCAGCCGCGAGGCACCGCCGCCGACGTGTACGCCCGGGTCGCCGAAGAATTTCCGCGTCGCTTCGCCGCGCGGTGGCTCCCGCCGTTAGGCTTCGAGAACACATACGCGATTGCGATTCGCAGAAGCATGAGCGACTCGCTCGGCGTGCGAACGCTGTCGGATCTCGCGCGCGTCGCCCCGCGGCTGCGCGCGGGGCTCACGCCAGACTTCATCGGCCGAGCGGACGGTCTGCCTGGGCTTGCTCGCGCGTATGGGATTCGCTTTCGCGAGGTGCGCGCGCTGTTGCCGGCAGTGAAGTACCGGGCACTCGATGCCGGCGACGTCGATCTCGTGGATGGCTACTCGACCGATGGACTCATCGCGCGGTACGACCTCACGGTGCTCACGGATGACAAGCACTTCTTCCCGCCTTACGAGGCGGCGGCGCTCGTCGGGGCACGTCTCGCAAGCACGAATCCGGCGGCGATCGCGGCGCTCACGGAATTGAGCGGCCGCATCGACGTGGGGCGCATGCGCGGCCTCAACCGACGCGTGGAGGCGGAAGGTGCGACGATCCCCAGCGTCGCGAGGGACGCGCTTCGCGAGCTCGGGTTGTTAGGCAGTTCCGCGCCGGCGGCGGCAACTCCGGCGCGAGAAAGTCTCGGGAGATATCTCGAGGCGAATCGCGGAACGCTATTGGCGCTCACGCTGCGACACCTGCTGCTCGTTGGCACGTCGCTCGCGTTCGCGATTCTCATCGGTGTGCCACTGGGACTCGTTCTCGAGCGCACCGCGAGCGGTGCCGAGCCGGTCATTCGTGGCGTCGGCGTGATACAGACGTTACCGGGCATCGCGCTCCTCGCCTTCATGATTCCGCTGCTCGGGATCGGTGTCGCGCCGGCGTTAGTGGCTCTGGTGCTGTACTCGCTGTACCCGATCGTGCGAAATACATTCACGGGGGTGCGGGACGCGGATCCATCGGCGGTAGACGCGGCGCGCGCGCTCGGAATGACCGATAGCCAGATCTTGGGACAGGTGAGGCTGCCGCTCGCCGCGCCGGTCATAATGGCTGGAATCCGAACGGCAGCGGTGATCGACGTCGGCACGGCCACGCTCGCAGCGTTCATTGGCGCCGGTGGCCTGGGGGAACCGATCGTGAGCGGATTGGCGCTCTCCGACACGCGTATGATCTTGTCGGGAGCGATTCCCGCCGCGCTGCTGGCGCTCGCGGTCGATGCGACACTCGCGGGAGTGGAACGTTTCGTCCGCCCGGGTCGTTAACTGTAGCTCGCGCGCCGCGTCGGGCGATCCGACGCGCGCGCGCGAGTTTTGCCAGAGGAGCGCTCCATGACCATTGCCGTCCCCCCCATTGGTCGCGATCAGGACTCGCAGCTGTCGCGCGCCGAGCTCGCGCGTGCGCTCGAGGATGCACGTGCTCGGACGTTGCAGCTCATCGAGACGGTGAGTGAAGCGGATCTGCGAGCACAGCACGATCCTCTCATGGGGCCGATCCTCTGGGATCTTGGCCACATCGGGCATTTCGAAGAGCTCTGGCTCGACCGGAATCTCGACGGCAAGGTGGAGTTCGTGGAGATGCCGGGGATGTACAATCCGTTCGAGCATCCCCGTCGTGCGCGCGGTGCACTCCCGCTGCCCACACTCGCCGCGACCCTTTCATCGATGGCGGAGATTCGTGAGCGCGTTCTGGAGCGGCTCGCGCGCGTCGATCTCGAGTCGAACGATCCGTTGCTCCGCAATGGATACGTCTATCACATGGTGCTGCAGCACGAGTATCAGCACAACGAAACGATGCTGCAGACCCTGCAGCTCAAGACTGGCGCACCGTACGCGCCCGCGATCCGGCGTGCGCTGCCGACAGCGCCTAACGGCTCAGCCCCGGAGATGGTGCGCGTGGAGGCAGGGCACGTGTCGATCGGCACCGACGATCGTTTGCGAGCCTACGACAACGAACGGCCGAGACACGAGGTCGACGTGGCGGCGTACTGGATCGACCGCACGCCGGTCACGAACGCGGCGTTCCTCGCGTTCATGGAGGACGGCGGCTATCGCCGTCCCGAGCTGTGGAGCTCGGCGGGACGCGCGTGGCTCGAGGATTCGAAGGCCGAGTCGCCGAAGTACTGGTGGCGAGAGCAGGGCTCCTGGCTGCGGCGCAGCATGGACCGCGTATCCGCTCCGCATCCGTCGGCTCCGGTGATTCACGTTTGCTATCACGAGGCCGAAGCGTTCGCGCGTTGGGCCGGGAAGCGGTTGCCGACGGAGACCGAGTGGGAGGTCGCGGCATCGTGGGATCCGGCTCGCCAGCGGTCGCGCGACTATCCGTGGGGGGACGGCGAGCCGCGGCCGAGCGACGCGAATCTGGATCAACTGTCGTTCGACGCCGGGACGATCGACGCCTACCCGTCCAACGTTTCGTCGTTAGGCTGTTACGGCATGCTCGGCGACGTATGGGAATGGACGAGCACCGACTTCAACGGCCATCCGGGATTCACGGCGTTTCCGTACGCCGAGTATTCGCAGGTGTTCTTTGGAACGGAGTACAAGGTGCTCCGCGGGGGCTCCTGGGCGACGAGGCCAGGCGCCATTCGGAACACGTTCCGCAACTGGGACTATCCGATTCGCCGTCAGATCTTCAGTGGGTTTCGCTGCGCACGCGATGACTAGGCGTATGGGAAACATGGCCGCCGCCGCGGTCGAGCGACCGGTTGCCATTGCGCTCGTCGACGAGCGGAAGTCGGTCATGATCGACGAGGTGCGAGAGGGACTTGGCCGCCGCCAAAAAGAACTGCCACCGAAGTACTTCTACGACGAGCACGGCTCCGAGCTGTTCGAGCGAATCACGCGGCTGCCGGAGTACTATCTCACTCGCGCGGAGCGCGCGCTGCTCGAGGGACAGGCGCGATCGCTCGTCGAGACGCTGCGGCCTCGGACGCTCGTCGAGCTGGGGGCGGGAAGCGCCGCGAAGACTCGCATCCTGCTCGATGCGATGCGCGACGCCGGTTGCGCCGAGCAGTACGTGCCCGTCGACGTGAGCGAGGAATTCCTCGCGGACACGGCGCAGCGACTGCGGCGCGAGTACTCGACGCTCCGCGTAACGCCCGCGGTCGCCGACATCGGTGTCTCGTTAGGCCTGCCGGAACGCTTGCCGCGCCCCGTCCTGTTCGCCTTTCTCGGCAGTACCATCGGCAACTTCGACGCGCCCTCGGCGCGCGCGCTCCTCGGCCGCGTCCGAGTGGCGATGCGTCCGTTCGATCGATTCCTCGTCGGTGTCGACCTGCGGAAGAAGCGCCGGATGCTCGAATCCGCGTACAACGACACGCGTGGGGTGACGGCGGCATTCAATCGCAACATGCTCCGGGTGCTCAATCGCGAGATGGGAGCCGATTTCGATCTCGCGAGCTTCGCCCATCGCGCGTTCTATTCGCCGACGCGCCACCGCATCGAGATGCATCTCGTGTCGGCTCGCGACCAGATGATTCACATCCCGAGCGTCGGGGACGTGCATCTGGCCAAGGGCGAGACCATTCGGACGGAGATCAGTTGCAAGTACGACCGTCCCAGCGTGCGGCGTTTGCTGCGCGCGGCGAGCTTGCGTCTGGAGCGCTGGATCGCGGACGACGGGCGGTTCGCGCTGGCCGTGTCCTCCCCACGGCCATGACGACGAGCGCGGTGCTGGACTACTTCGCGCGATCGGTGAGCGAGCGGCTCTTTGTCGCGCGGCCGGACGCGCTCCGGCGTGTCGGCGCCGAGATCGAGATGCTGCCGCTGCTCGAAGGGAGCCTCCGGCCATGCCCACTCGAGGAGGCGGGCGACGATCCCCGCTCCACGCTGTCGTTCGTCCGCGCGCACGGCGACGGTTTGGGGTGGCGCGAAGAGCGGTCGGCCAAGGGCGCGCCCTATTTCAAGCTGCCTAACGGCTGGACGCTCACCTTCGAGCCGGGCGGACAGCTCGAGCTTTGCACGGTCCCGAGCGCGTCGATCTCTCATCTGCTGAGCGACGCGCGATCGACCATCGGAGGCTTGCGGCGCGCCGCGGCCGGGGCGGGGATCGAGCTCGCGAGCGTGGGGATCGATCCCTACAACGACATCAGCAGCATTCCGCTCCAGCTGCACAGCGCGCGCTACGAGCGGATGACGCGATACTTCGCCCGCATTGGCCCGAGCGGCGTCCGCATGATGCGGCAAACGGCGGCGACGCAAGTGAGCCTCGATCCAGGGTCGGCGCCGCAGGAGCGGTGGCGGCTGCTCGGCGATCTCACGCCCTATCTCACGGCGATGTTCGCGAACTCACCCTGTTACGCGGGGCGGGAGACCGGCTACCGGAGCTTTCGCGCGCGCTGCTGGCGATTGCTCGACTCGTCACGCACGGGAATCCCATACCCCGAGCTTCCGGCGAGCGAGGCCTACACGCGATTCGCGCTCGACGCGGGGGACATGACGCGAACGGACGCGGATGGAGCGTACCGCGCCTTCGGCGATTGGGTGGCGGAGGGAGAGTGGAGCGAGGCGGCGTGGGAGGATCATCTGACGACGTTGTTTCCGGAGGTCCGGCCGCGAGGGCATCTCGAGGTGCGCTCGCTCGACGCCCTGGGACCGGAGATGATCGGCGCGCCGATCGTCCTCCTCGCCGGACTCGTGTACGATCGATCGACGGCCGACGACGTGCGTCGGATGCTGCCGGCGGGCGATGAGGAGATGCTCAACAGGGCTGCCGAGTGCGGTCTGGGCGACCGGCGGCTCGCGCAGCTGTGCGCGGAACTGGCGCGGCTCGGGTTGCGCGGTGCGCGCTCGCTCGGCGAAGAGGTGGTCGGCGGTGAGGAGCTGGAGCGCGCCGAGCAGTACTTCACCGACTGGACGCTGAGTCGTCGATCGCCGGCGGACGCTCGTTAGGTCGCTCCGTAGGCGGCGCGGATGCGCACCGTGCGCTCGAGGTCATCGCGCGCCTGCAGGATCTTCTGGCGTAGGTCGGCGGGCAGAGCATGCGTGGCGAGGTACGCGTCGATCGTCCGCAAGGCCCCGGCGTCATGCTGGCCGCCGATGAAGGCGCCGAGCCAAGAGCCGAGGAAGAAGATGCGCCGGTTCCGCTGGATCCATGGCAGGCTGTCGAGCGCGGCGCCGAGGTATGGCAGCGTGAGAGCGCTCTGGTCGGGATCGTTGAACGCCCGCAGACTGGCGGTGACCCATTCCTCGTTGAGCGTGCGATCGCCGAAGTAGCGTCCGAAGTAGGCGCGCTTCGTATTCGCGTCGGGACGGGCGGCACCGGCGACGAACGCGCGACGCTTTCCTCCGGCCGTCGTGTCGTGGCGCTCCTCCTCGACCAGCCGGCGGTCCGCCGTTGTGCCGGCGACGGACACGAGGCGCGTGACGATCGACCAGCGACTCGGCTGACGCAATGGCAATCCGGCTGCGCTGGCGCTGTCGAGCCATGCGTCGAGTCGCGCGAGGGCGTCGGGTGTGGTTGCGAGGTCGATGTACGCGTCGAGCTGGCTCTTGCGAATCCCATACGGGCGGCGTGCGTCGCTCGCGCCGGCGAGCAGTACATGCTCGGCGACCGGAAGGATCGAGTCGCGATCAGCTCGCGACAGGTATGCCTCGATGCCGCGTCGCAGCCGGCCGACGATGCCGGCGGCGATCTGTTCGTCCCGCTCGTTAGGTAGCTCACGGAGGGCGGTCGCGATGAAGATGCGGGGGGCGAGGCGCGTCTCGCGCACCAGATCCCAGAGGGATCCCCAGAGCATGGCGCGGAGGAAGTCGTCGGAAACTGTGCCGATGTGTCGCTCGAGCCAGGCCGCGCTCGCCGTGTCCGGCAGGACCAGCGCGTACGCGTAGTCATTCGCGTTTGCGAACACAAAATCGGGCGCGGGGCGACCGACGGCTTCCGCGACCTCGGTTGTGTCCGAACGGAGGACGACTGGCAGCAGCGTCGTGGGCGCGCCGTGTCTGACGAGGGCGACCTGGGTGCGGATCGGCCACGCTCCCGGTCCGGAGAGCGACGGCTGCGCCGGCCGCTGAACGAGCTGGAGGCGCCGAATCTTGCCGTTCGACACGTCGAGCCGCTGCTCGACGATCGGCATGCCCGGTCGAAGAATGTATTGCCTGCCGAAGTCGTCGAGCGATTGGTGCGCGGCAGTGCCGATGGCGCCGAGGAGATCGCGCCAGGTGGCGTTGCCGTACGCGTGCGCGATGAGGAAATCGTGAACTCCGGCGCGGAACGCCGTATCGCCGACGAGATAGTTGAGCTGCTTCAACACGCCCGGCGCCTTGTTGTAGACGATGGCGCCGTAGTTGCTCTTCGCCTGATCGAGATTCGCGAGCTGTTGCCAGACCGGCGTCGTGCCGGCGGTCACGTCGACGTCGTACGCCGCGGGCTTGTTCCGCAAATAGAAGGACATCCACGGGTTCGGCAAATGCTCGAGATCCTGCATCTTCGCCGCCATGTACGTGGCGAAGCCTTCCTTGAGCCAGAGGTCGTCGAACCAGCGCATGGTGACGTCGTCGCCGAACCATTGATGCGCGACCTCGTGATAGATGGTCGCGCGGCGACCAAGGCGCTGGTTGAGCGTCGGTGGCTCGCGATAGATGAAGGACTCCTCATTGAACATCGTCACCCCGGGATGCTCCATGCCGCCGAAGGGAAAAGCGGGGGAGAGCATGTACTGGAACTGCTGGAAGGGATACGGGATGCCGAAGTAGCGCTCGAGGGAGCCTAACGCGGAGGCAACTTGATCCTGCAGCGAATCCACCTCGACCTCGCGCGCGCGTGAGGCACGGACGAGGAGCGACGTCGATCGCGGTCCACCGAGGAAACGCGTGTACGGACCGGCGGCGAAGGCAAGGAGATAGGTGGGGAGGGGATCGGTTTCGGCGAATCGAAACACCGTCGGCGAGGTCGCGCCGGGCGCCGGGCGACCATTCGCGATCGCCGTCCAACCGGATGGGACGGTGAGCTGCAGCGTTAGGCGCGCCTTGAGGTCGGGCTGGTCGAAGCAGGGAAAGAGCGCGTGCGCGTCGGAGGGCACGAGGAGCGTGTACAGATAGTCCCGTCCGTCCGTCTCGTCATGGAAGCGAATGATCGGCCAGCCGGCGGGCGCGATCAGCGTCGCGAAATGGGCGTCGACGGTGTTGCTGCCCGCCGTGAGCGAGCGCGCCGGGATGCGCAGGTGGGCGCCATTCCATTCGAAACCAGGGAGCGCGGTTCCATTGACGCCGATATCGGCGAGCTTCGCGCCGCGAAAATCGAGGATCACGTCGCCAGGGCTACTCACGCGGAAGGTGATCCGGACGGACCCGCGCGCGGTGTCCAGCCGGCTCACGTCGAGATCGAGGCCGTAGCGAACGTCACTGA
This sequence comes from Gemmatimonadaceae bacterium, assembly GCA_036557635.1. Lineage (GTDB taxonomy): Bacteria > Gemmatimonadota > Gemmatimonadetes > Gemmatimonadales > Gemmatimonadaceae > AG2. The sequence goes on along the minus strand of DATBHD010000213.1, from coordinate 29,784 downwards.
TGCGGGCCGCGCGATTCGTCGCGAGCGCGTGCGAGACGCCGGGGGCCATGAGTCCAGCGGTATCGGCGCTGGACTGCAGAAGCTGTGCGGCGAGGAGGAGTGCGAACATGTGGAGAGGCTATCGGCGTGGGGCGAGCACGGCAAGTCGATCGGTTGTGGCTCGGCAGTAGACGCGACGACGCGCCACGCCTATCGTTCGCGGTTCACATCGAGAGACGGTATGCGCACGGAAGAATCAGAGTGGGTACCGGCCGGCAGGGAGGTCGAACACGAGGCGCGCCAGGTCGAATCGATCGTCATCGAGCTTCTGCACGACGACGCTCAACCTCCGCGCCGAGCGACGCAAGGATCGGCGGGCTTTGATCTGTGCGCGTATCTCAGCGGCCGGGTCGTCGATTGCTCGGACGGTCGCCGTCAATGGCAGCAGCCGGCGGAGACGGTCGGCGGCGGACAGCGAATCACGCTCGCGGCCGGCGTCATGGCGCTGATGCCACTGGGCTTCAAGGCGAGACTGCCTAACGGCTATGAGGCCCAGATCCGTCCGCGGAGCGGGGCCGCGTTCAAGAAGGGACTCGGGATTCCGAACGCGCCGGGGACGGTGGACTCCGACTTTCCGGACGAGTGGCGCGTGATCGTGCGGAACACAACCGATGGGCCTCTCGAGATCGCGCACGGAGAGCGCATTGCCCAGATGGTGTTGCACAGGTACGAGGTGTTGCCGTTCACGCGTGGGAGTGTCGGCATCTCCACCGAGCGCGCCGGCGGATTCGGGAGCACCGGTCACTAGCGGCCAAACGCAAATGAAAAGGCTGGCAGTCCGAAAGCTGCCAGCCTTCTCAGAATCATCAGGGGCCAAGTCGCCCGCGACGATTACCGGTTCCGCTTGGGTCAGGGACCGGTAGAAGTGATCTTACTTACGCGTTCACGTGACCCAAGCTGGAAGCCGAAATATTAGACAATGGATCACCTCCTCGCTTTAGGGTGGGACAACTCGGATCTAACAACAATCCCTTGCGCACCTCCGTACCCTAGTCGGAGGGGACACGTTCCGCAACGCCAATTGGGGGCGGCTTCACCGACAGAACTTGCCGTGATCATCGAACGTAGTGGCCGCTGATGCCATCGCGCCTCCTCGCTTTCACGAATCGCGGCTCCTACTTCGATATCAGCCGCGCGCCGCGCTACAGCGTCGTCTTTGCCCTTCCGTTGCTCCTCGGCTACGAGGCATTGGCGGCGGCGCTCTCGGGCCCGCGGAGCGCGGCGCAAGTTCGCAACGGCGCCGACGTGCTGCTCAAGGAGGGGTTCATCGCCATCGCCGGCCGAAACGGCCCCTTGATCTTCATCGCGGCGGTGGTCGGCATCGGGATCTGGTTCGTCGCGCGAGACATCAAACGGAGCGGGCAAGGTGTGCGTCCACTCGTGTTCGGAGCGATGTTGGCCGAATCGATCGCGCTCGCGGCGGTGTTCGGCATCGTCATCGGCACGATCACGTCCAAGCTGCTCGGCTCGCTGCACGTGCTCGCGATCACACAGGGACCGATCGCGCACTTGAGTTGGCCGACGCGCTTGATGCTCTCGCTCGGTGCGGGGCTGTACGAGGAGCTGCTCTTCCGCGTGCTGTTGGTCTCCGCGCTCGCCGCGGGCGCGCGCACGGTGTTCGGCTTCGGCGTGAAAGGAGCGGGAGTGTTCGCGACGCTCGTCGGCGCGCTGATCTTCTCGGCCTTTCACTACGTCGGTCCGTTCGGTGATCCGTTCAGCCTAACGTCGTTCACCTTCCGCGCGATCAGCGGCGTGGCCTTCAGCGCGCTCTATCTGTTGCGCGGATTCGGTATCACCGCGTGGACGCACGCGCTCTACGACGCCTTCCTGCTGCTCGGCTGACCTATCTCCGGCGGAGGATCTCCTCGAAGAGATCGACGGCGCGGGCGTCGCCGGACTGGCCGAGCCAGAAGAGCGCTTGCGCGCGCGCCGCGGGATGCGGCGCGTTCCGCGCGACCTCGATCAACTTCGGAATGGCCGTCTCTTTCGGTTGTTGAGAGAGCGCGAACACCGCGCTCGACCGCACGTCGTCATCGTCATCGTCGTCGCGGTCGGCGATACCGAGCTTCGCCGCCGAGCCACGTGCGAGCCAGAAGGCGATCGTGCTGCGCACGGAGCGGGAGATGTGATCGTCTCGCGCGTCGCGGAGGAGCACCGGCCAGGGGGAGATACTATCCGCGAGGACGAGCGGCAGCACGGCGTCACTCGACGCGCGGCCACGTGACTGCTCGACGACGCGCGCAAGAAAGTCCGCGGCGTCGTCGACGGATACGACGCCGAGGGCGCGCGGTGGCGCGTCCGACTCTCGGCGCGGACCGGCATAGGTTCGCAGCCGCAGCAGCTCGCCGCCGCTGACCCACGCGACGACACGCACCGGGCCGGCGATGCACGGCGGCCAGTCCTCTCCGCGCGTGTGGCCGGAGAAGTTCTCGCCCTGATAAATACGGCTGCTCCCGCCGAAGCCGTCTCGCACGTAGCTCGCACCGTCGCCGCAGACGCCGGGTCGCGACGCGAAGGTGAACTGCACTGGCCCATCGGGGGCGTCGAGCACGCGCCGGGTGAGGGACTGCGCCGGCAGCGATCGCACGACCGTGACCGCCGCAAGGGAGATCAAGAGCGAGAGTCGCGTCATCGGGTCACCAAGTCGCGGATGAAGGCGAGCGCTCCCGGATCCTTGCTCTGGCCGAGCCAGAAGAGCGCCTGGTGTCGCACGTCTCGATTCGTGTCGTGCTGGGCGACGTCGATCAGCTTGTCCAGCGCCTCGCGGTCGCGCCGCTGCGACAGCACGAAGGTGTAATGGCTGCGAAGGGCGGCTTCGGGCAAGTGGTCGTAGAGCCTAACGAGATCCTCGGTCGGGGAGCGGCCCTGACCGAGCCAGAACATCGCCTGTTCGCGCGTGTGCTCCGTCTCGTTCGCGTTCGAAGCGACATCGGAGAGCCATCGCGACGCGCGCGGACTATCGGAGCGCGACACGGCGAGAAAGACGTTGTCGCGCAGCTTCGGCGACAGGTTGGGATAGAGGCGACGGAGCCAGGCCACGTCATCGTCCGAGATGTCGTCGCGGCCCAACGCGATGATCGCGGCGCCGCGGACGCTTTCATCGAGCTGTTCGTCGGCGGCGAGTTGGCGCACGGCGCGGATGGAGCTCTCGTCGTCGTCGGTGGCGATCCAGTAGACGGCGCGCTCACGGAGATCCGTCGCCAGGTCGGCGTCCCGGGCAATGCGGGACAGATCAGGCACGAGGTCGATGCTATCGGCGAAAACGGCGCCGGCCATCGCATAGATCGCGTTCCTGCCGTTGGCGTGCGTCGCCTCCGTCAGGAGATAGCGCGCCGCGTCGGGCGCCGAGACGACGCCGAGATCGGTGGCGTCGTCGCCGGCGCTCCAGCGGCCGCCGACGTGCACGCGGTAGCTCACGGTCTGGCCGTTGGAGCGGCCAATGGAAACACGCACCGGTCCGGCGAAACAGACATCCATGTCACTGCGGCCGTAGCCGAACATGTTCGGCAGGACGACGATCGACGATCCGCTGCGAATGGTCTCGCGTCCATCACCGCAGAGTCCGGGTCGGGCGGCATACGTGAAACGCACGGTGCCGTCCCCGACGCGAGCTATTTGACGCGCGAGTGACTGCGCGCCGAGTGTCGACGGCGCCAACGCGAGCAGCACGACGATGCGGCGACGCGACATGGGGCTCACCGGTTGATCAGGTCGAGGAGGAACTTCTGCACGCGCGGATCGCGGCTCTGTCCGAGCCAGAAGATGGCCTGCTTGCGCAGATCACGATCGGGGTCGTTGCTCGCGATGTCCATCAGCTTGTCGACGGCGTCGCGATCGCGGCGCTGGGAGAAGACGAAGATGAGCTGATTCTGAATATCGGTCTGGCCCTTCATCTCGTCGTAGAGCGAGATGAGCTGACGCAAGTCGGCGCCGCTCTGGCCAGCCCAGAAGAGCGCGTTCTTGCGCGCGTCGATCGAGACGGACCGGTCGCGCGCGATCTCGATGAGCCAGCGCATCGCCTCGGAGGTGCGCGCCTGCGACATCGCCTGGATGATGCTGCTCTGAATCTCTTCGCTGCGGGACCGCGCAAAGAGCTCGCGCAGGAAGCGCATGTCGTCGGCGTCGCGATGCGTCTGGCCGAACCAGAAGATGGCCTGCGTGCGCGCGTGCGTGGATTTGCGATCGTCGGACGCGATACGGCGCAACGCCGCGTCGGCGCGCTCGTCGCGGGTCTGCGACAATGCGAAGACGGCCTTGTCGAGTATGTCATCATCGGTCGACGAGGAGGCGATCGAATCGAGCGCAGACACGGCGCGCGGCGAGCGAGCCTGACCGAGCCACTGAATCGCCTCGGCGCGCACGTCCGAGCTGGGATCGGTGCGGGCAACCTGAAGGAGCAGCTCCGTCGCATCATCGCTGCGTTTCTGCGAGACGATGAACACCGCGTGCTTGCGCAGGCTCTCGGTGCAGGAGCCACGCTTCGCGAGCACCTGCCTGAGGATCGGAAGCGCCGACTCGGCGTCCATCTGCATGAGTCCCTGGAGGGCGGCGACGCGCATGTCGTCGTCGTCGTTGGGACAGCCGTGCTCCTCACCGAGTTGGGTCGCTTTCTCGGCGACGCGCTGCGCCGCTTTCGCGTCGCCGCGCCGCGCCTGCGTACTCTCGATGCGCGCGCGGAGCGTCTTCGCGTCTTCGCGCGTCGAGGCGTCGGAGTAATCGCGCGCCTGTTGCTCGATCGCGTCGATGGCGTCGTGGAGGTCGCGCTGGCCGCCGAGCTGGTAGAGGCAGTACGCGCGATAGTAGAGCGCGTCGCCGGCGTAGTCGGATCGCGGATAGCGATCGACCAGCTGCGCGAAGGCCTCCGCGGCGCGGCGGTAGTTCTCGTCGGCCATCGCGCGCCGGGCGAGCCGGTAGAGCGAGTCGGCGGGATCGCGAGCGCTCCACGGCGCCGGCGGCACGAGTCGTTCGCGATGACGGACCGACACGTCCCCACCGATGAGGCCCATGCTGCGGGCGATCCCGACCGCGGCGTCGATGCCGGCGAGCGACATCGGTCCGACGCTGACGATCGGGACGGACACACTCTGGGCACTGGTTGCCGGCGCGGCGGCGCAGGTCAGCGCAAGGAGGAATGTTGAGAGCTTACTCACGTGGCGTCTCCTCAGGTTCCGGCGGGCGCAAGGCGCGCCGGAACGTTCGTGTGCAGTTTGCCGATCACGCCGCGACGCTCGATGGAGTGCTCGATGAGCTCGAGCTCCTCGGCGTGGTGCGGGCCGGCGCTGGTGTATTGGGCGATTTGCACGAGCACGAGCTCGAGATCCTCGAGCAAGCGCTTCATCGTGGGGTCGTCCTGGGCCGCCGACGCTTCGAGCAGGCGCGTCGTGGTCAGGAGGTTGCGCGCCCAGGCGGTGATCTGGGCGTCGACTTCGCCGCGCTTGGCCGCGGCGCGGAACGACATCAACATCGCTTCGGTGCCGGCGAGGTGCTCGACGACGGCAAGCCGGTAGGCGGTGGTTGCCGCTTCGCCGTTGAAGGGCCGGGAGCGGGGCGTGGCGCGGGGCGCGGGGCGCGGGGCGCGGGGAGCGATTGGCGCGGAACGGAGAACGTCTGGCGCGGTGTGAGTGGACGAATCTGGCGGCGCCGTGATATCCGGCGCGGGGGTCGGCGCCGGCACCGGGATGCCAGCAATCTGCTGTCCGGCGTTAGGCGTCTCCGTCCACCGGTCGTAAGATCGGCCGATGACGATGCCGAAGATCAACACGGCGGCGGCGGCGAGGGGAATGAGCCAGAGGCGGCGCGTCCAGATCGGTTGCGCGGGGACGGTCGCGCGGCGCGCTCGGGCGGCGCGGATCTCGGTCCACATGCGCTCGCGCGGCGTTTCGCCGGGGCGGTTGTAGTCCCGCGCCGCGGCGCGGATCCGGTCGTCGAAGTCGTCAGTCGGGTGGTCGGTCATGCGATGTGGTCTCCAGCGAACGGCGCGAGCGCGGCGCGCAGCTTGGCGCGGGCGTCGAAGAGGCGCGCCTTGGACGTGCCGATCGGAATACCTAACGATTCACCGATCTCTTCGTGCGTGTAGCCTTCGATGTCATGCATGATGAAAACGGGGCGCAGCTTCGCCGAGAGCGCATCGATCGCCTGGAATAGGCGCGCACGGAGGTCAGGCGGCAGCGCGCGCGCCTCGGCGGCGAGCAGCGGCGTCTCCTCCAGGTCCACGGTGCGAATGCCAATGCGTTTCACTTTGCGCATCCCGTTGAGCGTTACCGAAACCGCGATCGAGTGGAGCCAGGTGGCGAGCGATGATTCGCCGCGAAACTGCTCGAGCCGCTCGAACGCACGAATGAACGTGTCCTGCGTGAAGTCCTCCGCCAGGTCGCTATCGCCAGCCATGCGATAGACCAGTCGGTAGATGCGATCCACATGGGCATCGTAGAGCGCACGCTCCGCGTCGGCGTCGCCGGCGAGGCAACGCGCGATCAGCTCGCGATCGATGGAGTGCACGTCATGCCATGCTCAGGTGAGTCGTTTCGTGATAGACACGGGTGCGGTCGAGAGGGTTGGGTTGCCACCTCGTCGCAACCCACTTCTCTCGACTCACCGTGGGTCGCGCGCTGACGCTCGCCAAAGTTTTCCGTATGAAGTCGCTCGCGCGTCGCGCTCGCTCCTCCCGCTCTCGCGTGGAAACGTCACGGGGCGGCCATGATGGCCGCCCCGTGATGATCGCCTCACGCCAACTGCGGGCTACGGATTCGGCAGCTTCGCGAGCGTCGTGTTGTACTTCCCGTTGATCTGATCGATGAGGTAATTCGTTATGAGCACGTGCGCGGCCGACGTCGGATGCACGCCGTCGAGCGACACCCATTTGCCGAAGGGAGCGGTCGGCGCGGCGAAGTTCGGCCCCGTTGGCAAGATTTGTCCGGCATTCTTGAGGCTGTCGAGCAGCTTGTTGGGATCCAGATACGCGAAGCCGGCTGTCTGCGCCTGACTCGCAATGAACGTGTTCGCGGCCGCGATGTACGCCGTGAGCGTTGCGAGCTCTCCGGCGTCGAGTACGAAGATGTCGCCGAGCAGCGGGAACTGCGGGATCGGACTGGGCGAGCAGGCGATGGTCGGTGGGTGCTGGTTCGCGCGGATCGCGCCGACTATCTGGAAGCTGATGAGCGATGTGGAGGTCGGCGTGCAGGTGGTCGGGTCGACGACGATGGTTTTCCCCGCGGCCACGCTGATCGCGCCGACGAACTGCGCGTTCTGGAGCACCTGCGCCGAGAAGAGGATCGGCGCGTTGGTCACGTTGACGACGCCGATCAACACGCCCTTCAGGCTGACGCCTGACGTCAGAGCGGACATCATCGTGGTGTAGTTGCTCTGGAAGGTCGCCGCGGGGGTGACGCCCGGCGATACGCCAGGCACCGGCGTCAGGAGCCCGGTGATCGCGGCCGCGAGCACGTCGTTGTTGCCGATCCAGACGCTCGCGAAGGTCGGACTTGCCTCACGAGCGCGCTGCACCTGATCCTCACCGCCGAGGATCAGCTGGGTGAGCAGATTGGAAGACGGCGTTCCGCCCGGCGCGTCGGGGTCGAACGTCGTCGCGCCGGGAACGGCGACGCTGTTCAGAATCTGCACCGTCCCGTTGCGCAGGAAGCACGAGCTGCCAGTGCTGGCCGGAAAGCCCGGCGGCGTGACGCGCGTTTGGTTATTGAAATTGTCAATCGGCGGCGGACAGCCCGGATTCGCGATCGAGGCGTAGGCGAAGCGGGTGCCCATCTGTCCGGCGAGCAGCACGCCGTAGCTGCGCTTCTGCGTCGAGTCATTGATGCCGGCCGATTGGAAGCCGGCGGTGATGCTGTTGCCTAACGCGACGTAACTCTGGAACATCCCGCCGCCTTGCGAGGGGCGCGGGCCCAGTACCTTGGCGTTGTCGTCGGTGCACGATGAGGCGGCGCCGACGAACGCCAGCAAGGCCGCGCCGCGTAGCAGAATCCTATTCGACATTCGGAAGTCTCCCCGAAGCACGGTTCAAAATGCGCTCTTGACGCCCAACGCGAAGATGTTCGCGCCGAGCGAGTATTTGCCGGTATTCAGCTGCGCCGCCGTTTGCGACTCGGCCGTGCGCTCGACGATGCGGCCGCGGCGCCCGGGTGTGGTCACCAGCACGTAGCCGCCATCGACGACAAAGCCGTGCCAGGCGGGGGTCGTGAATCCTAACGAGTAGTTCGCGCGATCCTGCTCGGGGAGGAGCGGCGTGACGGTGGCGTCGGGGGCGGCGGCCGCGACGCCGGAGAACCCGCCGCGGACATGCCACGTGTTAGCGAACTTGTATTCCGCGCCCAGCCGCAGCGCCGAGGAGTTGTTGTACTCTTCTATCAACACCGCGCTCGGCGTGTTCGGATTCGAGAAGGTGATCGGGAGGTTCTTGAAGCTCGAGTACGCGATCAACGCGTAGTCGGCCTCGAGCTCCCAGTTCTGGAAGCCGGTGTAGGCAAAGCCGACCTGGAATTGCGCCGGGTGGTTGATCTTCGTGCTCACCTTCTGCGACGAGAGCGGTCCGCCGGGGCCGAACGCCGCCTTCAGGAGAGACAGCGTGTCTACCTGCGCACCGGCGCCGACGATCGGCGGTCCGGCGGGATTCGCGGGATTGGGGATCGCGGCGGGGATGATGAGGTTCGTCGCGACCTGTGTGAAGGTTGCGTCGGCGTCGTCGTACTTGTAGGAGATTTGCGTCATGTAGCGCGCACCGACCGTCCAGTCAGGCGAGAGCTTGCCCTGGACGCCGATGTGCAGGCCGTAGCCCCACGCATCTCCCTTGAGCCGTGCCGTCGCGAACTCCGTGCGCTGCGCAATGCCGAGCGCGGCGAAGGTGATCGTCTGGCCGCCGACAGTGATTGGCAGCGCCTGCTGCGAGAGATCGATCGCCTGGATCAGCTCGACGCTCGAGTGGCCGATGATCGGGCCGCCGCCGACGCTCCAGTTCGAGTTGATCTGATACGCAACATTCGGCTGGATGTAGATCGTTTGCAGCGATGCTTTCTGCGCCTCGAACCGACCCGGAAAGTCGGTGTGCCATTGCGACGTGAGGCCGTACGGCACATAGACGCCGCCGCCGAACGCCCACTTGCTCGACGGATCGTGGTAATTGACGAAGCCGTGGGGGACGAAGGCGGGCGACACGTCGGCATCGAATGTCTTGAAGGTCGTATCCTGGACGAACTTGCCGTTGAGGGCGATGATCGCGCCGCCGACGGACCAGCTCCAGCCGGAGAGCGTCGTGACGGCCGCGGGATTCCAGTAGATCGCCGACGCATCGTGACAGCCGGTCGCGACCGCGGCGTATCCGCGCCCGAGGCCGCAGGTGCTGATCTCGTTGAGACCGAAGCCCTGCGCTCGAGCGGTCGCGCTCGCGGTTGAGAGTACCATCAACACCATCCAGAACCGTGAACCACGGCGGAGCTGCATGTTCGTCCTCCGGTAAAAGGCGCGAGCGTGGGGGGACGCTCGGGCGATCGCGCGCGATGTACCGCGTGCGTCGCTCTCGTCGAGGAACCGCTGGGTGAGACGAAGGCAGACGGAACGAATTTGCGATCTTCGCAAGTCGGCGCGGAATATAAGAAGTTGACCGCAAGAAGCCTATGCGAAGCCATGGTGCGCTGTGTGCGCGCTCCTCCCTGTGGTCGCTGGACGGGTTCGGTAGCCGTGCGACCTCTTACGGTCGGAGTGAGATGACTCCGTACGCTCGCGTCTCGTGCGCAAACGGCGCGTCGAGCGAGCGAGCGACACCGATGAGCAGCCGCGCACCCGGCGTCCCGAGGACCGACAACGCCGACTGATTCACCTCGAACTCGGCGCCGAAGACGCGATGCCACACTTCGAAGCGGCCGTCACCGGTCTTGGTGCTTCCGCTCCAGAGAAATGGCGTTAGGCCGGCGAACGTCGTCGCGGCCCGAACGGTGAGTACTTGATTACCGGTCGCGACGAACGCGGGCAGCGCGGGCATCGCGAAACGCTGAGTCAAGAGCGCGGGAGCGGTGATCGTCGACGGAAGTCCACCGATGCTGAACTGCTCGAAGCGCGGCGCATCGAGGGTGACACGCCCATACGCGCCGCTGAGATCGATCGGGAGCACAAGGCCGCGCGAAAGACGAACGCCTGCCGATACGACCTCTCTGTCGAATGGCTCCCCGCCGGTTCGTCCGATCGTGCCGTTGGCGCCGAGTGACTCGGTGGCCTCCAACGCTTCGCCGATCTGTCGCGCGGCAGCGCGCACTTCGGCGAAGCCCAAGTAGCGCGCGAGTCCCACATCGAGCGCGGGAATCGACCGCTGGGTGAGCCATTCGGGAGAAGCGCCGGCACTCAGTCGCGCGCTCCATGCGTCGAACGATCGCACGTAGTCGAGCTCCGCGAGTCCGCCGCTCATCTCGCTGGTCTCGCTCGGCGTGGATCCGATTTCGAGAGCGCGACTGTCGCTGCGCGCGATGAAGCCCGACGCGTGCAGCTCGGGACGACTTCCGCGCCAAACACCTTCGATCGACCCGCCGCGCCACGCGTCGCCATTGCCGAACGCCAGCTGAGCGAGGAGCGCGAGGCGGCCGACGACGTCGCTGTTGACGAGCGCGAGCGTCCCTTCACGCCCACCTGTCCCAAGGCTCGCCGCGGGAAACCAGCGCGTGGTGCGGGGGCCGAGTCCGTATCCGACCGGCCGGGAGATCGGCGACGGAGGGAAGGCGCGCGCCTTCGTCGATCGCTCGATGACAGCGGGAATGAGGCGGGAATCGAGGAGCGGTGACGGCGCCAGGTCGGTGAGCGGCGCCGGCGACGCGAGTCTCCGCACATCGTAGCCGCGCGAGTGCAGCGAGAGAAACCAGATCGAGCTGTCGGCGGGATTCGGCTCGGGGGCGATTGCCGCGCCGGTGACGCGGGTCAGCGTTCTCGCGACCAACGCGGTCGAATCGCCAAGGTCGATGCGCTCGAGATTCGGCGTGCCGCCGCGGTCACTCACGACGACCAGTGCGCTACGCCCGAGCCAGGCGGGATCGAAGCGATCGACTCCGTCATCGGGGTCGGCGAAGCGCTCGGGGCGGGGGCCGCGCCGCCCGACGTCGAGGAGCGCGATACGCCAGCGATTCGCGCGCTGCAATGCGACGGCGATGGTGCGGCCATCCGGCGACCAGCGTGGCCTCGCGTACGAGGTGAGCACGTCACCGGCGGCGACGAGACTCACCGCGCCGGTGGCGAGGTCAACGACGACGACGTCGCAGTGGCCGCCGGCACATCGCAACGCCACTGCGCGGCGCCCATCGGGTGAGGGATCCGCGTCGCGGACTCCGGCGGTGCTCGTTAGGCGTCGCAACTCGTGATCGATGACGTTCCAGACGTAGAGCTCCGGCTGCAGCGAGCCGTCGGGGCGACGCGTCTCCCGCCACAGCAACAGGCGTCTCCCGTCGGCAAACCATCGCGGGCCCTCGTACGCCCGACCGTCGCGCGCGGTGAGCGTGGACAGCGCCCGCTTCGGCGGCGGATAGACGCGCCGAGCTGGCACGTCCTCTGGATCGCGTTTGAGAAGTCGCTCATCGCGTTGTTTCTCGAGCGTGTCGGGCTCGGGCGCCGTGCGCCACACGACGACGCGCGCGGGCCGGCCCACGGCGCGCAGCACGAGCGCCGCGAAGCGCCCGTCCCGGGAGATCGATGGGTCACCGGTGCCGCGCGTGAGGTGCTGCACCAGCTCACCCTCGACCAATCCGGCGCGCGCGAGGGCACTGTCGATGCCGACGGCGTCGGCGGTGACCTGCGCGCGGAAGCGATCGTACAGAATCGCCGGCGGTTCGCCGTACACACCCGTGAACGCCTCGTCGAAGCTGCGATTCACGCGCGCGGTGAGCCGCCGCCAGACATCGACGAGGCTCGAATCGCCATTGCGCCGCGCGAGCCATTCGAGGAACGCCGAGCCGGCGAGGTACGCAAAGTCGCTTCCCTCGAAGTCGCCCGTGCCGTCGAGCGCCGCGTAGTTAGGCAGGCGCCCCTCGATCGCCCATTGGCGAAGGGTCGCGGGACGCCACACGCCGTGCGGACGGCCGCTCCCGGTCACGACGCCCTCGATGTACGTCGCGTACCCCTCGATCACCCAGCGCGAGACGCGCACCGGGATCGGACCCAGGCTCACCGGCGCAATGCGCCAGAGCAGGTGGGTGTACGGATTCCGCGACGGCCTCGTTAGGTGCGCGACGTGCCCGAACTCATGCACGGCGAGCATCTCGCCCCAGGTACGGAATTGTCCGATCTCGTCGCGGGGGTCCGGGGGCGACGCCCAGAACACGATGACCGGATGATACAGCAATGTGAACGCAAACCCGTTCGAGACGTCGAACGGATCCTCGACGACGATCTGCACGCGGTGCGGCGGCGAATAGCCGACGAGGTGGGTCACCGCCGTGTCGATCGCGGGCAGGCGCTCCGCCACGAACTCGGCCCAGTCGGTCAGTTCGGTGGGATAGTGGACATCGAAGCGCCCGGCGTGAATCGTATGCCAGCTCAACCAGGGACGCACGAAGAGCTGTCCGCCGAGCGGACGCGCCAACAGCGCAACGAGCAGCGCGCAGGCGAAGAGCAATCGCCCGCGGTCGAAAAGAGAAAGGGACGGGCGAGGTAGCCCGTCCCATCGAAGTCGGCTGCCGCCGATCATTGCCGCAATCAGCGCGACGCGTCGCGCTCCGGTTGCCGCTCGGTCTTTTGGCCGCGACGACGCGCGAACCAATCCATGAGCCAAGTTTGCGGAATGAGAAACAGCGGCGTGAGAAAGAATCCGAGCAGCGTGTTCAACCAGATGAGCGCGATGTAGAATGCGCCAAGTGCCACGCCGACCCATAGTATTCCCAGCGGACCATGCGATTCCACGAGAGACTCCCGTTGCGACGGTGCGAAGAAGATAGAGCGCCCGAGGCGAGCGGCAAAGTGGGCGCATGAAAATGCGTCGGAATATGCGATGACTGTGCCGATGGGAAATCTTGCCAGCCTGGTATGCGCCGCCCTGCCGCGACGAGGGAGTGCCGTGCTCGCCGTCTCCGGTGGACTCGATTCCATGTCGCTGCTGGATCTTGCCGCTTCCGTGTCCAAACGCCGCGCCTGCTCGCTTGTCGTCGCGACGTTCGATCATGCCTCCGGCCGGCACGCCGCGCGCGCGGCGTCGCTCGCCACGCGCACGGCGCTGTCGCTCGGTATCCCGGTCGTCGTTGGACGCAGCGGCGACAACGCGCGGACCGAGGCGGCGTGGCGCGCGGCGCGCTGGGGATTCCTGCACGCGGTGGCGCGCTCGACGAACGCCGTCATCCTCACCGCGCACACCCGCGACGATCAGGTCGAGACGGTGCTCATGCGCGCGCTGCGCGGCGCCGGCGCTCGTGGACTCGCGGGACTCCGCGCGGCGTCCGACGTGCGTCGGCCACTGGTCGAAGTGCGTCGTGACGAGTTGCACGCCTACGCGAAGGCTCGCGGTCTGCACTGGCTGGACGATCCGACGAACAGCCAGCCGGCGTACCTGCGAAACCGCATTCGCCGGGATCTCTTGCCGTCGCTGCTGCAAGCACGTCCGACGCTCGAGTCGGAGCTGTTCGCGATCGGGGATCGCGCCGCGGAGTGGCGTCGAGAGGTGACGGCGCTCGTCGACGCAGGCATTCGCTCCGAGGTTCGTAGAAACGCGGGGAACGCGTTGACGCTCGATGTGCTCGCGGACGATCTCGCGAACTACCCAGAGGAGTCGCTATGCGTCATCTGGCCGGAGCTCGCGGCACGCGTGGGGCTCGCGCTCGACCGCCGCGGTACGCGGCGCGCCGCCGAGTTCACAGCCGAGGGACGAGTCGGGGGACGCATTCAGGTCTCCGGCGGATGGGAGCTCATGCGCTCCAGAGGCCACTTCGAGTTACGGCGCGACGTGCTGGCAGCTGCCAATCGCGACGCGCAGGCTCTCCGATCGCCGATGACATGGGATCGTTGGACATTTGCGTCGACGACTACGACTCCGGTCGCGGACCCATGGAGGGCGGTGTTGCCGCGAGACGACTCGCTGCAAGTGCGGGCTTGGCGACCAGGGGATCGGCTAACAATTCGGCGCGGCGACCACCTCATCACGCGTAAGGTGAAGTACTTTTTGTCAGACGCCGGAATCTCGGGACACATTCGTGCGAGATGGCCCGTAGTCCTCGCCGGGAACGAGGTAGTCTGGATTCCCGGCGTTCGCCGCAGTGACGCGGCAGCCGCACGGTCCGGTGGACCGCTTGTGACCTACGCCTGTGACTATCTCGATCGCCGATCCTAGACTATCCGGCCGCGCGGTACGCCGGATCGTTTTCAGTGAAAAACAAATTGCCGCGCGCGTGCGCGAGATTGGCCATGAGATTGCCCGTGCGTATCCTGACGGAGATCTGCTCGTCCTCGGCCTATTGAAGGGGAGCTTTATATTCCTGAGCGATCTGGTGCGGGAAATCCGGCGGCCGCTACAGATTGATTTCCTGGTGGCAGCGAGTTACGGGGACTCGACGGTCTCGAGCGGAACCGTACGACTCGTTTATGATCCGGAAACCGAATTTGGGGGTAAGCATATACTCCTGGTGGAGGACATCGTCGACACCGGGCGTACCCTGAACCGACTAATGGACATATTACAGGCACGGAAACCGCGTTCACTGGAGATTTGCGCGTTGCTGCACAAGCATATAGCCGCTGAGCTCCGGTACCCAACGCGATTTGTTGGATTTGACGCGCCGAACGAGTTCCTGGTCGGATACGGGTTGGATCACGCGGAGAATTTCCGTCACCTTCCGTACATCGCGAGCTTGCAGTAGATGCCAGTACCTATTCCTCCGAAATCACCGAAGAAGGACGTGAACTGGGGGCGTCTGTCGAAGACGCTTTCGTTCTGGCTCCTCATCCTGCTCATTCCCGTGGCGCTGATTCAGTTGTCGAACGGGCGCTCCGAGCAGGCACCGCTCATCAGCTACACTCAGTACAAGTCCGAGCTCGACCGCGACAACATCCGCAAGGTCAAGATTCAGGCGGGCAAGTATGTCATGGGCGAGTTCAAGACGCCGGTTCCCTACGACGGACGCAACGTGCCGAAGTTCAACGTGCGTCTTCCGATGGAGAACGCGCAGGCGGAGGTCGACAGCCTGAGCAAGCACAGTGTCGTGATCGAGGCCGAAGATGCTCGGCCCTCGGTGACGGCGTACATCCTGAACTTCCTGCCCTGGCTGCTGCTGATCGGGTTCTATCTGTTCCTGTTCCGCCAGATGCAGGCGGGGGGCGCGAAGGCGTTCTCGTTCGGCAAGTCGAAGGCGAAGCTGCTCACCGGCGACACGCCCAAGGTGACGTTCGCCGACGTGGCCGGCGCGGACGAAGCGAAGCAGGAGCTACAGGAGATCATCGAGTTCCTGCGCGATCCGCAGAGGTTCACGAAGCTTGGCGGACGTTTGCCGAAGGGGGCGCTGCTCGTCGGACCTCCGGGAACGGGAAAGACGCTGCTCGCGCGCGCCGTGGCCGGCGAGGCGGCGCGCCCCTTTTTCTCGATGTCCGGCTCCGACTTCGTCGAGATGTTCGTCGGCGTCGGCGCATCGCGGGTGCGCGACCTGTTCGAGCAGGGCAAGGCCCATGCGCCGTGCATCATCTTCATCGACGAGATCGACGCGGTCGGCCGGCATCGCGGCGCGGGGCTTGGCGGCGGGCACGACGAGCGTGAGCAAACGCTCAACCAGCTACTCGTCGAGATGGACGGCTTCGAGTCCAACGACGGCGTGATCCTCATCGCGGCGACGAACCGGCCCGACGTGCTCGATCCGGCGTTACTGCGGCCAGGCAGATTCGACCGTCAGATCGTCGTGGATGCCCCCGATCTGAAGGGCCGGGAGGGTATCCTGAAGGTCCATCTGCGCAACAAGCCGATCGCCGATGACGTCGACATCACGACGGTCGCGCGGGGAACGCCCGGCATGGCCGGCGCCGACCTCGCCAATCTCGTGAACGAAGCGGCGCTGCTGGCTGTCCGACGCAATCACGATCGCATCTACATGATGGATCTCGAGGATGCGAAGGACAAAGTGATGCTCGGCGTCGAGCGGAAGTCGATGGTGATGAAGGAGGACGAGCGCCGCCTAACGGCATACCACGAGGCGGGACACGCGATCTGCGCGATCAAGATTGCCGGCAACGATCCACTCCACAAAGTGACCATCGTGCCGCGTGGCCGCGCTCTGGGACTGGCGTTCACGCTTCCGGAGGATGACCGCGTCTCGATCACCCGGCAGCAGCTCGAGGCGCGGCTGGTCATGAGCTACGGGGGTCGCACCGCCGAAGAGATCGTGTTCGGACGCGACCGGGTGACGACCGGCGCGGCGAGCGACATCCAGCAGGCCACGGCCATCGCGCGGCGCTACGTGACGCAATGGGGCCTCTCGGAGGCGATCGGGCCGGTGCTCGTTGGCGACAACGAGCAGGAGCTCTTCCTCGGTCGCGAGATCCAGCACCGCAGAGAGGTCTCCGAGCAGACTGCGCAAATCGTGGATCAGGAAGTGAAGCGCGTCATCGAAGAGGCCTACGCCCGGGCGAAGCACACACTCGAGGAGAATCTGGATCTTCTTCACGCAGTGGCGAGCGCGCTCCTCGAGCGCGAGACGTTGACACGCGAGGATATCACGATTCTCACGAAGGGTGGGCAGCTGCCGCCACGGATCAGCGGTGCGGCGCCGGGCGGCTCGCCACAGCCGACGCCGACGCCAGCGCTCGAGCCTCGTCGGACGCCTCCGTTCCTGGGAGGACCGGAGCCGTCGCCGGCGTGAGCATCGGTCAGCCCGAGCGAAGCGAGGGATCTGCTTTTCGTTGGATGAAAGCAGATCCCTCGTCGCTTCGCTCCTCGGGATGACGACCGAGCGACAGCCGATGCGAGACTCCTGGCGGATCAGGGGTCGGGACCTGTCGCTCGACCGCCCACTCATCATGGGCATCTTGAATGTGACTCCCGACAGCTTCAGCGACGGGGGCCTCTTCTTTTCGCCTGAAGCGGCGCTCGCGCGCGCTCGCGCGATGGTCGGCGAAGGAGCCGACATCATCGACGTCGGTGGCGAATCGACTCGCCCGCAGGGGGCGATCCGGGTCGACGAGGAGGAGGAAAGACGACGCATTCTGCCGGTGATCTCGGCGATCGCGGCGGCGTTCCCGCAGGTCGCGCTTTCCGTCGACACGGTGAAGGCCGACATTGCACGCGAGGCGATCGACGCCGGTGCGCACATCGTGAACGACGTTTCGGGCTTCCGCCTGGACCCTCACATGGGCGAGATTTGCGCGTCGGCTGGTGCTGGAGTGGTGCTGATGCATTCTCGAGGAAGCGTGAGCGAGATGGGTACGTATTCGCATGCGAACTACGATGACGTCGTCGACGAGGTGATGGCCGAGCTGCGCGAACGCGTGTCGGCGGCGCGCGAGGCCGGTGTCGCCGACGCATGCATTGCCGTCGATCCGGGACTCGGGTTCGCGAAGCGCGTCGAGCATTCGCTCGACATGCTGGCGGCGTTGCCCGAATTGGCGGCGTGGGGCCACCCGGTGGTGGTGGGCGCGTCGCGCAAACGGTTCGTCGGCGAGATCAGCGGCGTGGCGGCGCCCGCGGCGCGGGTGCACGGAACGGTCGGCGCCAATGTCGTCGCGCTCGAGCGCGGGGCGCGCGTTTTCCGCGTCCACGACGTCGCCGCGAATCGCCAGGCGCTCGACGTGGCGTGGGCGATCACCCGCCGCGAGGGACGGGTCGGGTCTTCCTCGTGAGCATTCTCGAACAGCTCCGCCTGCTCGACGTCGGCTGGCGCGACGTCCTCGAGGTCGCGATCGTCGGCTACGCGATCTACCGCGTGCTGCTCCTGCTCCACCGCTCGCGCGCGGTGCCGGTGCTGATCGGTATCGTCGTCCTGCTGCTGACGTACGCGATCGCCGCGGCGCTGAAGCTGACGATGATTACATATCTGCTCTCGTTGGTCTACACGTATGGCGCGATCGCGCTCCTGATCATCTTCGCGCCCGAGCTGCGCATCGCGCTCTCCGTGCTCGGGCGATCGCCGATGCTGCGCTTCTTCCGCCACATGGGCGAGACGGACGTGGCCGAGGAAACGGCGACCGCCGTCGAGCGATTGAGCCGGTCGGGAATCGGCGCGATCGTCGCCCTCGAGCGCGAGGTCCCGCTCGACGAATACGTGCGCTCCGGGTCGGAGATGCAGGCCAAGGTCTCCGCCGATCTGTTGACGACGATCTTCACTCCCTACTCACCGCTCCACGATGGCGCGGTGATAATTCGGCGTGATACGATTGTCGGCGCGGGATGCATTCTGCCGCTCTCGCAAGCGGCGCTGCTGGACAGGTCGTTAGGCACGCGGCACCGCGCCGCGCTCGGCCTGAGCGAGGAGACGGACGCGCTGGTGCTCGTGGTGTCGGAGGAGACGTCGGCGATTTCGGCGGCGGTGCAGGGGCGACTCTGGCGAAATCTGACGTCGGCTCAACTGCGGGACATGCTCGCCGGCCTGCCGCCGCGAACGAGTGCGGAACAGCCTAGGCTCGAGGCGCGCGCGTAGCGGCGCGCCCGGGCTGCCGGCGGAGCACGGCGCCTGGATCGCCGGGGCCGTGCTGCTGGTCGTCTATCTCGTCTCGATGGCCCCGGACGTCACGTTCTGGGACTCGGGCGAGTTCATCGCCGCCGCGCATTCGTTAGGCATCCCGCATCCGCCCGGCACCCCCCTCTTCGTCCTCCTCCTCAACGACTGGGCGCGACTCTTCCCGTTCCTGCCATACGCCGTGGCCTGCAATTTCTTCTCGGCCGTGTGCACGGCAACGGCCGGTGTCCTCGGCGCGGCGCTGATCGGCCATGGTCCGCGCCTCGAGCGCGGTCGCAACGACGGGTGGTACGTGCTCGGGGGGGTGCTCTGCGCCGGCGCCATGAGCTCGGTGCGGCTCAACGCGACGGAGACCGAGGTGTACGCCGCGTCTTTCGCGCTCGTCGCCGTCACCCTCGCGGTCGCGAATCGGGCCGGCCGGTTGGCCAGCGCGCGCTGGCGCGTCCTCACCGCGTATCTGATCATGCTCGCGGTCCCGCTGCATCTCAGCGCGCTCGTCGCGTCGCCCGTCGCCGTGTACCTGGCGGCCAGCAACGACGACGGGCTCGTCGACTGGCAGACCGCGCTCGCGCTCGCCGGCGTCGTCGTCGCGGCGATCGGGGCGGGGCGCGCGTCTGTGACGTTAGGCATCGCCGGCGTCGCGATCGTCGCATCCGCGGCCCCGCTCGGCGGGCAGATGTGGCGGTCGATCCCGCGACAGACACCGGGATCCGTGCGACTGCTCTTCGTCGCCGCGGTCGCGGCGACGGCCGTGTTCGTGATGCTCGCGCGGGCGCGGCACGATCCGGCGATCAATCAGGGCAATCCGTCGACGCTGCGTGCGCTCGCCGACGTGATCGCGCGCCGGCAATACGACGTGGCGTCGCTGTTTCCGCGGGCAGCGCCGCTCTGGCTCCAAATCGCGAATTGGTTCGAGTACGCGGACTGGCAGGTCGCGCTCTCGTTAGGCCCGAACCCGGTGCCGACGATCGGCCGCACCGCGGCTACCCTCGTCTTCGCCCTCCTCGGACTCGTCGGCGCGTCCGCGCATCGGAGCGCCGATCGGCGCCAGTGGCGCGCACTGCTGTTGCTTCTCGTCTGCGGGAGCCTGGGCGTCGTGGTCTACCTCAACATGCGAGCGAGTCCGTCGTTCGGCTGGGGCATTCTCCCGGCGAGCGCCATCCGCGAAGCGCGAGAGCGGGACTACTTCTTCGTGCTCGGCTTCTGGGCGTGGGGGCTGTGGGCCGGCTACGGCGCGGTATCGATCGCGCAGCGGCTGCGCCTGCGCCCCTTGTTCGGGGTCATCATCGCGGCCCTGCCGATCGCGCTCAATTGGTCGGCGGTCACGCGCCGGCATCAACCGGAGGCGTCGCTGCCGCGGCGGTTTGGCGAGGGATTGCTGCTGTCCGCGCCGCCGCGCGCGGTGCTGTTCGTCGACGGCGACAACGACACGTACCCACTCTGGTTTCTTCAGCGCGTCGATTCGCTACGTCGCGATGTAACGGTCGTGACCGTTCCACTGCTCGGCGCCCGATGGTATGGCGACGAGCTGGCGCGACGATACGGACTGATGCCGAACAGCGAGGTCACCGGCTCGCTCCCGGCGGAGATCGCGGATCGCGCGCGGCAGCTCGGGCGGCCCGTGATCGCATCGGTCTCGCTCGATCCATCGACGCGAAATCAGATCGGACGCGATTGGGTGACGTCCGGCCTGGTCTACGTCGAGCGCGTTCCCGGTTCGGCCACGGCCGGTCCCGATTCGAGCGTCAGCGTCAGCGTCGACAGCGCGACAACGCGCTACTGGGCCGAGCGCATCGAGCGCTGGCGGCACGGTCGGGTCGTGCGCGGATCGACGGATTCGATGGACGACTACGCGCTCGGGTTGCTCGGCTGCCCGCGATTATTCCTCGTTTCGAACCCCACGCGCCCCCAGGTCGATTCACTTGCCTCGCTCTGTAACCGCCGATAACTTGGTGCGTTATGCGTTTTTCTGACCTGCCGGAGCGATTGCGGGAGGTCCGAGGTCGAATCGACGCCGCCGTGCAGCGAGGGGGGCATCAACAGCGCGTGACGGTTGTCGCCGTGACCAAGACTCATGGCCCGGAAGCAGTCGAGGCGGCGTGTGCTGCTGGACTCCAGGACGTCGGCGAGAACCGCGTTCAGGAGGCACTCAAAAAAATGGATGCCGTACGAGCGGCGGTCCGGTGGCATCTCATCGGACACTTGCAGCGGAACAAGGCGAGGCACGTGACGCGGTTCCATCTCGTGCACTCGATCGATAGCTCGCGGCTCGCGGACGCGGTGAATGAGATCGGAGGGCAGTCCAGTCATCCGATCGATGTGTTGTTGCAGGTGAACGTGGTGGGTGAAGCCACGAAGGGCGGGTTCGCGTTGGAGGCGCTGCCGGTGGAGGGAGAGCGAATGCGTGCGTTGACCGGACTGCGGGTACGCGGCGTGATGACGATGGCGCCGCTGGACGCGGACGAACGCACGCTGCGTCGCGTCTTCGCCGGCGCGCGAGAAGCACGAGCGGCGCTCGCGAAATCGGGACACGACGCGACGGAGCTCTCGATGGGGATGTCCAACGATTTCGAGATCGCGGTCGAGGAAGGGGCAACGATGGTCCGTCTGGGAACGGTCCTTTTTGGCGAGAGGGAGGAAGCGGCCGCATGAACGACGAGATTTTCCGGCTGACGCCAGTCGACGTGCGGCGCATGGAGTTCCCCAAAGCGATGCGCGGCTACGAGCAGTCGCGGGTCGATGCCTTTCGCGATCAGGTCGCGGACGAGCTCGAGCGCCTAACGCGAGCCAATCAGGATCTCGACGCGACGGTTCGTTCGCTCACCGAACAGCTGCGCGCCTTTCGCGACCGTGACAAAGCCCTGAACGACGCGCTGGTTTCGGCGCAGCAGCTCCGCGCGGAAGTGCGCGACCAGTCCGAGCGCGAGTCCCAGCTCGTGCTGCGCGAGGCGCGTTCCGAAGCCGAGCGCATCGTCCAGACGGCGCAGATGGACGCGGTGCGCTTCGCGGATCAGATCGCGCTGCTCGCGCGGATGCGGCGTGGCTACTTGAAGCAATTCCGCGTCATGCTGGAGCGACAGCTGGCCGAGATCGCGGTCGAGGAGGACGTCCCCGACCCCGACCCGAGTACGATCGTCGGCGACGAGCAAGACGCGAGCGCTGCCGAGGCTCCAAATCCGCGTTCGGGAGCGCTCTTTCGCGGATGACGCACGCGCCCGTCGCACCGGTGGGGGAGGCAACGGAGCCTGCGGCGGCGCCGCTTCACACGCTCGAGCGCGTCGAAGAAGCGGCGGCGGTGGTGCGCGAACGATTTGCGACGCCTCCGGACGTCGCGATCATTCTCGGGACCGGACTCGGTCGATTGGGCGCCGAGATCGAGACCGCGGTCGTCATCGACTACTCGGACATCCCCTTTTTCCCGCTCTCGACCGTCGAGTCACACGCGGGCCGACTGCTCTGCGGTACACTCGCCGGGAAGACCGTGGTCGCGATGCAGGGGCGCTTTCATCGCTACGAGGGCTACTCACTGCAGCAGGTGACCTTTCCGGTGCGAGTGCTTCGCGCGTTAGGCGCGCGTACGCTCGTGGTGTCGAATGCGTGCGGTGGGATGCATCCGCTGTGGCGCGCGGGCGACCTGATGCTCATCGCCGACCACATCAACCTGTTGGGCGACAATCCGCTGGCGGGGCCTAACGACGATCGCCTCGGCCCGCGGTTTCCGGACATGTCCGACGCCTATGACGCGCGGCTGCGCGCGACGGCGCGCGCCGTCGCCCTGGCGAAGGGAATCGAGTTGCGCGAGGGCGTGTACGTCGCCGTGACCGGTCCGAATCTCGAAACGCGCGCCGAGTATCGTTTTCTGCGCGCGCTGGGCGCCGACGTCGTCGGTATGTCGACCGTGCCGGAAGTGATCGTCGCCGTGCACGCCGGCATGCGCGTACTCGGCCTGTCGATCGTCACGGACATGTGTCTGCCGGACAGCCTCGAGCCGGCGACGGTCGAGAAGATCATCGCGGTCGCGAAGGGCGCCGAGCCGCGGCTCACGCAGCTCGTGACCGGCGTGCTGCAGGAATTGTAGAGTCATGACCGCAACCGACGCCGCCGCAATGCAATCCGCGCCGTTCGAGCCGCTGCCGCCCGATCGACCAGCCGACGCACTCGAGCGGGAACTGCTCGAGCGATGGGCGGAGGAGCGTCTGTTCGAGCGGACGCTCGCCGGCAAAGCCGATGCGCCCAAGTTCGTGTTCTTCGAGGGGCCGCCGACGGCGAATGGACGCCCGGGAATCCATCACGTCTTCTCGCGCACGATCAAGGATTTGTTCTGCCGCCATCGCGCGATGAAGGGCTATCGCGTGGAGCGAAAGGCCGGTTGGGATACGCACGGGCTGCCGGTCGAAATCGAGGTCGAGAAGCAGCTCGGCATCAGCGGCAAGCAGCAGATCGAGGCGATCGGGGTCGCCGAGTTCAATCGACTCTGCCGCGAGAGCGTGTTTCGCTATCGGGCCGATTGGGAGAAGCTGAGCACGCGCATCGGGTTCTGGCTCGACTACGCGCACCCGTACATCACCTTCACGAACGACTATGTCGAGAGCGTATGGTGGGCGCTGAAGACGTTGCACGAGCGCGACCTGCTCTTCCGCGGACACAAGATCCTGCCGTACTGCCCCCGCTGCGAGACCGCGCTCTCGAGTCACGAAGTCGCCCAGGGCTACGAGGACGTCGAGGATCCGAGTGTGTACGTCGCGCTCGAGGCGTGGGAGGCGGGAGAGCCTAACGAGGGCGCGACCGGGGGGCCGCCCGCGAACCGGCAGGCGGTACGGCGCATCCTCGTCTGGACGACGACGCCCTGGACGCTCGTGTCGAACGCGGCGCTCGCGGTACACCCCGACCTCGAGTACATCGAGGTCGTGCGTCGCGAGGGCGATGACTATCGAACGCTCATTCTCGCCAGCGACCGGGCGCGGGCCGTGCTCGGCAGCGACTACGAGAATCGCTGGGAGATCGTTAGGCATCTGCGCGGCGCCGAGATGGCCGGTTGGCGCTATCAGCGGCCCTTCGATTGGCTGGAATATCCCGCCGACAAGGAGCACGAAATCATAGTTGGCGAGGACTTCGTCCTCGCGGAGGAGGGGAGCGGCGTCGTGCACATGTCGCCGGCGTTCGGCGCCGACGATTATGCCGCCGGGCAGCGGCACAACCTCGCCTTCCTCCAGCCCGTCGACGGACGCGGCCGGTTCCCGCGCGACGTGCCCGTCGTCGGAGGACTGTTCGTAAAAGACGCCGACGCGCTCTTGATCGAAGAGTTGAAGCGTCGCGGCGTCCTCTGGAAGTCGGGGCGCATCACGCACTCGTACCCGCATTGCTGGCGCTGCGATACGCCGCTCTTGTATTACGCCCGCACGTCGTGGTTCGTGCGCACGACTGCCTATCGAGACGCGATGCTCGTGCGCAACGCGGCCGTCGATTGGAATCCGCCCGAAACGGGCGAGGGGCGCTTCGGCGATTGGCTGAAGAACAACATCGACTGGGCGATCTCGCGCGATCGCTATTGGGGAACGCCACTGCCGGTGTGGCTCTGCGACGCGAACAGCGCGCACGTCGATGTCGTCGGGAGCTACGTGGATCTGGCGGAGCGCGTCGGCGTACCATTGCCGAAGGATTTCGACCCGCACAAACCGCACGTCGATGGCTATAGTTGGCGGTGCGCGCGCCCCGGATGCACGGGTCACATGCATCGCGTCCCCGAGGTCATCGACACGTGGTTCGATTCGGGCTCGATGCCCTTCGCGCAGTGGCATTACCCGTTCGAGAATCGCGATCGGTTCGCCGCGCAGTATCCCGCCGACTTCATCGCCGAGGGCGTCGATCAAACCCGCGGGTGGTTCTATTCGCTGCTAGCCATCGCGACGGGTCTCGAGCTCGAGCGATCCGCCGCGCGAACGGACCGCGTGAAGGGCGAGGCGCCGGAGGTGCGCGAAACCGGACCGTATCGCGCGGTCGTCGTCAACGATCAAGTGCTCGACGGTGAAGGGCTCAAGATGTCGAAGAGCCGCGGGAACATCGTCGATCCGTGGCTCGTCATCGAGCGCCATGGTGTGGACGCGGTTCGGCTCTTCTTTGTCGCGTCGAGCAATGTGTGGGTGCCTCGCCGGTTTGATGAGCGCGTGATTCGCGAGCAAGCGGGGCGCTTCCTGCTCACGTTCAAGCACATCTACAGCGGGATCTTCGCGGAGTACGCGAATTTCGGCTGGTCACCGTCCGATCTCGATCCACCCGTCGCTCAGCGGCCGTCGATCGATCGATGGGTCCTCGGCCGGCTGGCGGCGGTGCAGCGTCTGGTCGACGGCTCGCTCGAGCGCTATCAGGCGACGGAAGCCGCCCGCGCCATCATCGCCTTCGTCGACGACGATCTGTCGAACTGGTACGTCCGTCTGAGCCGCTCGCGCTTTTACGCGGTGGAAGGCGATGACAATCGCGCGGCGTTTGCGACGCTGCACGAGCTGCTCGTGTCGGTCTGCCGCCTGCTCGCACCATTCTCGCCATTCGTCAGCGATTGGATTCATCGACAGCTCGTCGGAACTTCGGTGCATCTCGCGCCGTTCATCGCGGAGAACGGAGCGCTGCCGGTTGGCGACGCGGGTTTGCAGATCGCCATGTCGGCGACGCGGACGCTGGCGCGATTGGGACGAGCCGCGAGAGAGGAGGCGGGAATCAAGGTGCGCCAGCCGTTGTCACGGCTGGTGTGCGTTGCACCGAACGTCGATGACAGTCAAATGGAGCCCTTGGTCCCGCTGCTCGCGGCGGAGCTCAACGTCAAGCACGTCGAGTTCGCGTCGTCGGCGGATTCTCTCGTGACGCTCGAGGCGAAACCGAACTTCCGTTCGCTGGGTAAGAAGTTCGGAAAGAAGACGCCGTTGGCGGCCGAAGCGATCAAGGCGTTCTCGGGGGATGCGCTGCGACTGTTCCTTCGAGGTGAGCCGCTCGTCGTGACCGTTGACGGAGAGACCCACGCGTTGGATCAGGAAGACGTCAACATCATTCGTCGAGCTGCGGGCGCGCTCGTCGTGGAAGAGGACGGTGGTTTCTTCGCGGCGATTGACCCGACTGTTACTGTGGAGTTGAAGCGTGAGGGCCTCGCGCGGGAGATCATTAGCAGGGTACAACGTATGCGAAAGGAGGCAGCATTAGCGGTCAGCGATCGCATCGCATTGGCCGTGGGTGGACCCGATGAGATTCGCGCGGTGATCGACGCGCACGGCGATTGGATCGCATCGGAGGTGCTGGCAACCGAGCTCGTCATCCGCGATGAGTTCACGGATCGGTATGACGCCATGCAGGAACTCGACCTCGATGGGGTCGTGGTGCGCGTGGCCTTCACCAGGATACAGTAGCGATGCCAACAACGAACAGCGCCAAGAAGCCCAAGCCGATGACGAAGAAGAACCTCCAGCACTTCGAGAAGCGCCTGCTGGAGGAGCGTCGCCGGGTATTGAAGGAGCTGGGTCGCGCCGATGAGGCGTTTGGGAACACACCGCAGTCAGCCGACGGCGATCTGAGCAGCTATTCCTTCCACATGGCGGACCAAGGTACCGATGCGATGGAGCGCGAAAAGGCGTTTCTTTTCGCGAGTCAGGAGGGGCGATTCCTCTGGCACATCGATGAGGCGTTACGACGGCTCTATCGAAACCCGGACTCCTTCGGCAAGTGTCATAACTGTGGGCAAGAGATCGCTTTTGAGCGGCTCGACGCGCTTCCGCATGCCCGGTACTGCATTGATTGCAAGCAACGCGAGGAAGATGCGAAGAAGTAGCAACGCGGCGCTGTTCTGGCCGGTGATGATTCTGGTCACGGCGAGCGACTTCGTGACGAAGAAGCTCGCCTTGGAGTCGCTCGTGCCGAAGGCGACGCCGCATAACGTATTCGGCGACTGGTTCCGGTTGGCGCTCGTGCGCAATCCCGGCGCGGCGTTCGGTCTCAACGTCGGTGAGTATTCGCGGTACATCTTCATGGGCCTCACGATCGTCGCGCTCGTGATCCTGGCGCGACTGTACCGCAGCACGCGGCCCGGTGATGCCTCACGAGTGATGGCGCTCGCGCTGGTGTGTGGCGGCGCGATGGGCAATCTGATCGATCGCGTCAGCTCGCACGAAGGCGTGATCGATTTCATCGACGTCGGGATCAGCGAGATCACCCGCTGGCCGACGTTCAACGTCGCGGACATGGCGGTCAGCTTCGGCGCGTTTCTTCTCGCGTGGGTGCTGTGGGAGGAAGATCGCGAGCTCGCGGGTGACGTCGCCCCGGTTGCGGCATCGGTGGCGCGCGAGTCCGGAGAGGTCTAACCTCCACGGCAATCCGCGCGCGTCGCGGCGTTCCCCTCTCACCAATCGCCAATGTCCGAGGTTCGTCCGGGGTCATCGAACGCTCGAGTGTTCTGGGGTGCCGCGCTGACCGTGGTGGTGCTCGACGTCGTCACGAAGTGGATCGTTCAGCATACGCTGACACCGCTCGAGCCGCTCCGCATCTTCGGTGAGTTCGTACGGTTCACGCTCGTCTACAATCGCGGCGCGGCGTTCAGCATGTCGCTGGGTACGAACTCGCGCTGGATCTTCGGCACCTTCGCGGCGATCGCGCTCTTTATCCTCTGGCGGCTGTATCGGCAGAGCGCGCCGGGCGACCGGGCGCGGGCGCTCGCGTTAGGCCTGGCGTGGGGCGGGGCGGCGGGCAATCTCATCGATCGCATTCGTGAGCCGCGCGGCGTCGTCGACTTCATCGACGTCGGCGTCGGCACCGTGCGCTTCTGGACGTTCAACGTCGCCGACTCCGCCGTGACGGTCGGCGCCTTCCTGCTCGCGTGGGTGCTCTGGCACGAGGACCGCAAGCAGAGCGCGGCCCACGCCGCCGCGGCGAAGACGACGGAGGTTGTCGAAGAACGGACCGGCGCGTGACGGGCGACGGGGGCGACGCCGGCGCCCCGACGACCCACGAGTTCTCGGCACCTAACGATTCAGCACGCCTCGACGTTCTCGTCGCCGAGCGCCTCGACGTGTCGCGCAACCAAGCGGCAACGCTGATCGCCAACGGCCGCGTCACCATCGACGGCCGGCGGGAGAGAGCGAGCTATCGTCCGCGGGAAGGCGAGCGCATCATGGTCGTCATTCCCGCGCCGACGTCGCGCGCGGTCCTCGCCGAGGAGATTCCCCTCGCCATCGTCTACGAGGACGCGGACGTCCTCGTCGTCGACAAGCCTGCCGGCATGGTCGTGCATCCGGCGCCCGGCAACTGGACGGGCACGCTCGTGAACGCGCTCAAAGGGCGTGGGTCGCCGCTGGCCGAAGGGAGCGCCGAAGGGCGGGAGGGGATCGTCCATCGGCTGGACAAAGAGACCTCGGGCCTGCTCCTCGTGGCCAAGACGGATCGCGCCCACCGCGTGCTGGGCGCGGAGCTGCAGGCTCGCCGGATCGTGCGTCGCTACGCGGCGCTTGCCTGGGGGCATCTCGCCGAAGACCGCCTCACCGTCGAGAAGCCGATCGCGCGCGACCCGCGAGACCGAAAGCGCATGGCGATCGTCAGTAAGGGACGGCCGGCGCGGACGGACTTCACCCGGCTGGCGCGCTTCGATTCCGCCGATTTGTTGAGGGCGCACCTGTACACCGGGCGCACGCACCAGATCCGCGTGCATCTCGCGGCGATCGGGCACCCGGTCGTGGGAGATGACACGTACGGCGGAGGCGGGGGGCGCCGGCTCGTTCAGTTACCCCCGCGTCGACACTTTCTGCACGCTGCGTGGTTGCAGTTTCGCCATCCGGTGAGCGGGAAGGAGATCGACATTCGCTCACCGCTGCCGGAGGAACTCCGCCGAGCGCTGGCCGCCATTGCACAGGGAAGTCTTCCCGACGACGCAGTTGCTGGCGCCCTCGATCCGCTGGAGTACTTTGGCTTCTACCGCCTCCACCTTTGAGCCAACCGTCGCGCCGAAGTCCGGAGCGCGACGGACGTTGCTCTTTCGTGTCGGCAGCACGGTGTACGGCTGCGACATCGACGACATCCGGGAGATCGTCCCCTTCAGGCAGGCGACACGCCTGCCGGGGGCGCCGTCTTACGTAACGGGGCTGATCAACCTTCGCGGGACGATCGTCACGGTGCTCGACCTCGGCGCGCGATTGAATGCGTCGGATGAGCGGGTCATCGATGGCTCGATCATGCTCGTCGCGATGCCGGGGAGTGCGCGCCTCGTGGGCGTCGCGGTGCAGGAAGTCATGGATGTTCGCGTCGTCGGTACGTCGGCCGACGACGTCATCGCCGACAGCGCCGGCAACGATGCCGTGCGTGGGTTGGCGCACGTGGACGGCGGGACGGTCATCCTCCTCGATATCCACTCACTCGTCAGGCAGGTCCTGCTTTCCTAGGAGGTTCCTTGAGCCACACGGTTTTGATCTGTGACGACGCGATCTTCATGCGGACGATGGTCGGCGACATCCTCAGCCAGGCCGGTTTCGAGGTTGTCGGCGAGGCGGAGACGGGCGTGCAGGCGGTGGAGAAATACAAGCAACTGCGTCCCGATCTCGTGACGATGGACATCGTGATGCCGGACATGGGTGGAATCGACGCGGTGCGAGAGATCTGCAAGCTCGATCCGCAGGCGAAGATTCTCATGTGCTCCGCGATGGGCCAGCAGGCGCTGGTCGTCGAGGCGATCCAGGCGGGCGCGAAGGACTTCGTCGTGAAGCCGTTCCAGCCGTCGAGAGTTCTCGAGGCGGTTCAGCGGGTTCTCGGATGAACTGCGTGAACGGCGGAGACCGCGTGAACGGCGGAGACCGCGTGAACTGCGGATACCGCGTGAGCAGCGGATGCCGCGTGAGCGGCGGAGACCGCGTGAACTGCGGATGCCGCGTGAACGGCGGAGACCGCGTGAACGGCGGGGACCGCGTGAACGGCGGAGACCGCGTGAACGGCGGAGACCGCGTGAACGGCGGATGCCGCGTGAACGGCGGATGCCGCGTGAGCGGCGGGAGCTGCATAACGAGCGTTCCGGATTCGGATCGCCGGCGCTCCGCGCCGGCCATCATCGTTAGCGTCGCCGTTCATGCTGGTTCCGCTTCATACGCGGTACCCGCCGTTCACG
>DATBHD010000212.1:0-1756 GCA_036557635.1 Gemmatimonadaceae bacterium | reverse complement strand
TTGCGCCCCGGTTTGCGCAAATCCGCTCACGGCGCCGGAGAGATCCCATCTGACGCGATGTTCGATCGGACCGACCAGAGTCGCGCTCGCAGCGCCCTGCGCTGTCCAGCGGTCGACGTCGGCGTGAGAGATCAGGCCGGTCGTGCGAATCAGCGCGCGCGGAAAGATCCCGTCGATCGTCGCCGCAAAGGTCGGCGCATTCGAAACGGGAATGGCGGCCTGCTTCACTCGCGAAACGCCGAGCTCACCAGACGCCTGAAACTGCGCGCCGAGCGGGCGCGAAATCGTCAGGCAAAAAAGAAAAAAGGGGGTGAGCCGGGCTCGGCGCATCCCCCATAATAATTGTTCGACCAGTCAGGACGTGTCTTATGGCCGCCGTGGTGGCGTCGGCGTACCGGGGGGACCGGCGGAGGAACTCTTGATGGTGAGCCCGTCGCTCAACGGCGCGAGAAGGGCGCCGGTGGCCGAGCCACCTCGCGCCGCGAGCACTGCGATCAATCCCCGCACGCGAATCTCGGCGGCTGCCACGGCGGCCTCTCCACTGCCGAAAGTCCCGACGTCGTTGCCGAGCGCCGTGAGCTGCTCCGGTGTCGCGCCACGTTTGATCAGATCCGTGACGATTTCAGTCGCGCGTTTGACAGACACCTTGCTGGCCAACAACTGCGTGAGCAGGCCGAGGGGTTCGACGACGGGTCGGGTTCCGCTTGCCCGACGAACGGCCTTCAACGCATCCGGCGTTGCCTTCTCGGCGAGGGCGTTCGCGCCCGCCTCGATCTCTGGCTTCGACGGACTGGGCTCGAGCGATGCGCGGGCTATCTCGAGGCGCTCAGCGACCGAACGTGCCGCGGTCACGAGGTCGCGCGGCTTGGACCGAGTGACGTTCACGCCATAGCCCACCTTGGCCACGATGGGATTCGTGGGCAACCCCGCCGCCTCGGCCGATGCAACGATCCGCGCCACCTGCGCGCTCGCCTCCCGATCGCTCGGGATGAGCAACGTGTTCTCTTGCGCTGCAACCGCGTGTGACCCGCCAACCACGACTGCAACGACCATCAACCGATGAAACATCACGGACGCCCCACCATGAGAACTGAACCTTCGCTTCCAAGATCAGGATCACGCGCCTTGGGTTTGTGCGGATCCAGCGTGAACACCGAATCGTCGACGATGAAGCCGAAGAGATGCCGTCCCGGAATGACAGGCAAAATGGTCGACCACAATCCCGACGCATCGCGCACCATCGCGTTCGCCTTCGGATCCCAGTTGTTGAAATCTCCGACGAGCGCCACGCGTCGAGCGGATTTGTGCTCGAGCATGAACTGCTGCGGAATCGCGACGATCTCCGATGGATTGTTGGCGACTGGACGCAATTTCATCGTGCTCTCGCCGCTCGTGAGGGCAACGGGAGCTTGCGACGCGGCCGGCGCGCGCGACGGACGAAGATCGCCCGCGACGAAACCCGCCACGGCAGCCGCGGCCGCGAGACCGGCGGCGCTCCAGATCCGCATCGAGCGCACGCGGCGCCGTTCCATCAGCTCTTCGTCGTCGGCCGGAGAGACGCGTGCTGCAGCCGCCGCGCGAACCACCCGGTCCACCGCGTCACGATCGAGTGGCCGCAGACGCCGCAGCTCGTCGATCGCGCGATTGACAATGAGGTCGTTGTCGTCGCTGCTCACGTGTTCGCCTCCTTGGCCAGAAGCGATCGTAATTGGTCGCTTGCTCGTTTGACGCGCATCTTGAGCGCCGACTGCTTCAC
>DATBHD010000211.1:0-5033 GCA_036557635.1 Gemmatimonadaceae bacterium | reverse complement strand
GCTCGGGCCATAGCCGACGTTGCCCGATACCTGGGCAGCTCCAGGTGCTGACACGAACAGCAGAGAGGAGAACACAAGCGCGTAGCTAATCGCGGGGTGCCGGGTGCCATTCATGTCTCACGCTCCTGGTTACCAGTGGTGGTCTATTCCGTCGGATGGCCGATCGGACCCGCTGCGCATTCCGCGCGTCACATCCGCCGCATGAAATGACAGGCCGCGAGATGTTGGACCGCTTGGTCTTGATGGTTTCGACACGAATTTCGACCTCGCTCCAGCGTCACTCGACTCGTTTGGCCCGCCTATCACTGCCGTTTTGGTGCAGTACCAGCGCCGTCGCGCGACCCTGATCGTCCACCTCGAAGGTGATCTGCGCGTCCACCGCTTTCAGAAAGAAGTCGCGTGACGACGACGCGAACGCTTCGAGCCGCTGCTGCCCGGTCAGCTGAACGTAGAAATGTTCGCCGCCGCGAAAGACGTCTATCATGATCTTCGGGGTGAGTGCGTAGTGGCCAACATACGCGTCGAGCACGTTCGGGGGGACGCGAACTTCGGCACGCACGGCGCCATCATACAGCGGCCCGCCGCCCTGAAGGAGATACAGCCCGATGTCGTCGCCACCCTCGGGCACCGAGGTGTTCGACAGCACGACGACACCCACCCGTCGCGCCCGATCGAATCCGACAAACGAGCGAAACCCCGTCGTCCCGCCGTTGTGCCAGACGATCTCATGGCCGTTCGGCGTGGACACGTGCCAACCGAGCGCAATCTCCAGATTCGGCGTCCCACTTGGACGGCGAGTGGCGAGCATGTCTCGCATCGCCGCCGAGAGCGGTGACGAGGTGTCACCCATGTTCGCGGCGAGAAACGTCAACATATCGCTCGCGTCGGAGTAGATGCCGCCGGCACCGAGCAATGCTGGGAGACGGAAATACGGCGCTGGCTCCAGGCCCGCATCGTAACCAACAGCCAGACGCGCTTGAACGTTCGGCGGGAGCGTGATGGTCGTATTCCGCATGCCCAGTGGTTCGAGCACGCGCGACCGAACGAGCGACTCATAGTCCGTGCCGGCGCGGCGCGCCAGCGCCTCGCCGAGCAAGCCGAAGCCGACATTCGAGTACTCATATTGCGCGCCGACGTCCCGCCGCAAAGTGTACGTCGCCAGGAATTGGTAGAGGCTCGCCGTGGTATAGTCCGCGAACGGATTGCTTGGGTCTTTGGGGGCGAGATTGATCGGATCGCGCGGGAGCCCCGACGTGTGGGTGGCGAGATCGAGCAGCGTGATCTGGCGTCCCGCACGCTCCGGCACTTTGGTTCCGGCGGGCAGATACTTCGCGACGGGATCGCTCAGCGCGACCTCGCCGCGACGAACCATGTCGGCCAGCACGAGCGACGTGAACACCTTGGTCACGGATCCGATCTCAAACAGAGAGTTACCATCGAGTGCCGTATCGTCTCCTTTCGCGCGCCGTCCGTAGGCAATGATACGACGTCCGCCGGAATCGATGACTCCGACGACCATTCCGACGCTGCGCTTCTGCTGGTCGATGCGCTTCGCCAGGATCGCTCGAATGACGGAGTCAGAGGCAAGGCGTGTCGGGTAGGCGAGGGCCGCGCCAGACGTGAGCTCGGTGACACGCCCCATGCGCAGCGGGCTTGCCGAGCCCGGCGCCTTGAGCAATCCGTAAAGCGAATCACGAGCCGTCGTGATCACCGCGGCATATGTCGCTTGGCCGCCGGCCCATGAGACGACGACCGTGTCGCCGCGCATCGCACACGTTGCCGGCAAGCGCAGATTGCCCGCGTCGATGTTGGTGATCGACGCACTGGATCGTCCGGCGGAATCCCCCTCGATTCGAAGGCCAAGTCGCGCGCGCATTCCACCGACGTCGAGGATGCCCTGCCAGATCCCCGGCACGCACGGGATGGGCCCCGGCTTCGGTTGCTGCGCGAGAAGCCCCTGCGCCGTGAACAGCAAAGCGAGTGAGTGAGGAAGGTATCGCATCATCTCTCCGGAATGGGATTCGGCGACGTGCGTGTGCCTTCCCGCGGCGCTTCGCACCGCGCACGGAATCCGCGATCGAGATCAGCATCGCCGTCCGGGAGATAGTCTCCGCGTTTCGATCCTTCTTACAGCAGTCCGCGCGATTTCCTGAAGCGCTCCATTTCGTCATACGTGGCGATCGCGTTCCGGCGTCCCCACGAGATGAGAACCATGTGGAGTCCCGCATACACAACCGCAACGGCCGCGATCGTGGCCCAGGAAGCCGGCTCCGCGACCGCCGCGCCGGCGAAAACGATCAGTGGCGGTACGATGAGTCCGATGTACGCGGGCCATCCCCCGCCGGCGAGTCGGAGGCGGCGATCGATGTCGCGGAGGATCTGGTAATACTCGATCGATGGAAGCTCGGACACGGCCATGCACGCCGCCGACAATTGCCGGCGACGATGAATGGCGAGGGCCGCGTTCCACCCGTAACCGAGTGCGGTGAGAACAGCTCCGACGCGCATCAGCCTATTGTCAGCCAGCGCCGCAAGTACGACCCACATCCCCACATTAAATACCACGGCGATCACCAGCGCGGCGATGGCGCTCCGCGCTTCGGTCTCGATGCGGCGCACTGCACGACGAATCTCGAGCGCGCTAAAAGCGCGCGGCTCGGCGGGCTGGTCGCGCCACGCGGCGATGACCTCGTCGAGGTCATTCTGTTCGGTCATCGGGCACTCTCCGCCGCGCGCGCGCGGCGCGCAATCAAACGCTTGATCCGGTGAATCTTCGTGGCGACATTGGACGCCGAGCGGCCGGTGACTTCGGCGATGGCTGCCGCGTCGAAGCCTTCGAGGTAGAGCAGCACGAGCTCGCGATCGCCGGGCGTCAGCTGTTCGATCAACGAGTAGAGTCGCTGGACCAGCAGACCTCGATCGAGCGTGTCTTCGGCGGGATGTGGTTCGGGGATATCGTCCACCTCCTCCAGACTGAAAAGCGTCGAGGTCCTGGCGCGGCGCTGACGAAGGATGAATGTGGCGCCGACATTGTGCGCCACGCGAAAGGTCCACGTACGGAGCGAGCAGCGACCGTCGAACCGGGCGAGGCTACGCCAGAGCGCGAGGTGAATTTCTTGGCGAAGATCGCGCTGGCGCTCGGGGTCGCGCTCATATGACCGTACCAGTCGGTCGATCGCGCCGCCGAATTGCTCGGCAGCTTCGTCGTACAGGGCGCGTTCACGCGCGAGCTCCTCGGCGGACTCCGGTGACATCTATCTGGATAGTCGCCGGATCGCACTCAATCTTACAACGTGCGGTTCGAAGGCTCCCTGGGCGTTGATCGAAACGTCTTGAGGCGAGCGGAGTGCTGGGTATGGATTGCGCGGGCTTGGCCCTGCGCTCCTCTTATATGATCCCGTTTCACCTGAACTCGGACGTCTAAAGGAGGGCCCAAGCATCCCTGACGCTGGTGTCCGAGTCGTCGATTGGGCGGTACGCCAACCACCTGCGTCCAAACGTGGCACATTCTCGTACTCGAATATCAATTATATCATAGCGGCGACGATGGTCGAACGCCGCCTTGATGAAGACTTTGAATCCTCGATTGTCGCGCGCCTTGATCAACTCCAACAACACGGACTCGCTCGCATCGATGCTGACGGACGACGTCATCTTCCTCGCGGCGAACGAGAAGCCGATCGTCGGCAAGGCTGCCGTGCGCGCCTGCGTCGATGGCTACTATAAGGCATTCCACCCGAGTTGGGAGAAGCCGGTGCAGGAGTTCGTCGTCAGCGGCGCCTACGCCTTCGAGCGATACAGCGAGACGTCGACGGACACGCCAGTCGGCGGTGGCAAGACGGTGGTCGACACGGGAGGGGGGCTTCATCGTGTATCACCGGGACGCCGACGGCGTGTGGCGGGTGATGCGCGACGTGTTCGGGCCAGATCATCCGCCAGCTGCAAAGTAGGGTCACTTAACGGTGCGGCGTTCACCACAGGTCGATCACGTACAGCGTCGTCGCCGTCGTGGCGACCAGCGTCAGTCCATCGGGGAGCAGCAGCAGATGCGTCGGCTGCGCGCCGATGTTGAAGCTGTCCACCGTCACGTTGTCCGTAGTCCTCACCTTGTCCACCCCGCTGCCCGTCGCGAAGAACGCATAGCTGCCGTCACTCGAGAGCGCGACCGGGTTCACGCCGCGCGACGCGAAGGTGTTGATCGGCGTGAGGTTGCCATCGGTGAACACGTTGCCGAACAGGGCGTGTGCACCCGTGAAGTCGGTCGCGACCCCGGGGAAATAGTAGCTGATCACACCGCGCGCGCTCGAGAACTTTCCCTTCGCGGCGTCATAGTAGATGCCGTCCTCGGGACAGCACGAGTCATCGATGAGGGCGTACACTCGCTGCCGATTTCCAGATACCGCCATCGGCAGCGATTCCGTGGTCGTCACCGCGCTGCCCAGCGTCCGTGTCGCCAGGTCGAACTCCGCGATCGAGCCGCCGTACCCGCTTCCCGAGAACGTGACGCCGAAGATCACGCGGTTGTTCGCCGCGACGCGCACGCCAGCGGGAGTGCGGCTGAGGAATGTGTCAGTGATGACGTTCTGCGTGGTCATCGTGCCGCTCGTCAGATTCACGAAGCCGAGACTCTGTGAACCGGTGAGGCCGACGACGAGTGTATCACCGCCGAGCGTGACGTCGATGCCGTTAGGCTGACCGTTCGTGACGGGAATCGAGGAAAGCCGCGCGACGGCATCGGCCGCCACGACGGCGATCTGTGAGCTGTCGGGCTGCGAGACGTAAATGCGGTTTCGCTTGGACTCGTACGCGATGTCGCGACCACCGGTGAGTGCAACGCTCATGATCGCGCGCCGCGAGCGCGACGCTACGGTGAGCAGCGCGCCGAGGAGCTCCGCATGGTTTCCCGCCGAGTCGGTTGCGAAGACGGTCACGGTGAAAATCCCGGTCGTAGGCAGACCAAGACGAACCACCCGCTCGGCGCTCGTGCCGCTCGCGCTCACCGAATCACGGATACTCGTGCCGCTCACCGCATA
>DATBHD010000210.1:0-37165 GCA_036557635.1 Gemmatimonadaceae bacterium | reverse complement strand
GGGCGGGGAAGTGCTCGCTCCCGGGAAGCCTAACGACGTGACGCAGTTCATCGACGCGCGCGACCTCGCCGAGTGGACGATTCGTATGGCCGAGAAGGGGCCGAAGGACGGCGGTGGCATCTACAACGCCACCGGGCCGCGCACGCCGATGCCAATGGGTGAGTTCCTGACGCACTGCAAGGACGTCACGCACTCCGACGCGCGGTTCACGTGGGTGCCCTGGTCCTTCCTGCAGGAGCAGAAGGTGCGCGCCTGGCGCGACATGCCGATCGTCGTGCCGCCGGACGGCGAGGCGGCCGGCTTCAGCCGCCGCAACATCGATCGCGCGCTCGCGAAGGGGCTGACCTTCCGGCCCGTCGACGACACGATCGAGGCCGCGCTCGAGTGGAACCGGGAGCGCTCGCCGGAAGCGCGCGCGAAGCTCGACAGCGGCGCCGTCGCCGGCATCTCGGCGCAGCGCGAGGCTGACGTGCTCGCTGCGTGGCACTCGAAGGAGAAGACATGACCGAGCCGGCAGGAGGAGGCCGGACGTTGCCGTTGCGCTGGTGAACATTCTTACGTCGGCTACGCACAGCCGCTTACTGGGCGCGGCGGTCGCCACTCTGGTGGGCGCGGCGGTCGCCGCTCTGGTCTTACGTTGGCTTGCCCGCAACCGTTCACCCGGCTCTCTTCTGCGCCACGTTGTCGATGTCCGGCCTAACGAGATTGCCGCAGTGTGGACGTCGTTCGTGTTCTTTTTCTTCGTCCTGAGCAGCTACTTCATCCTGCGTCCGATCCGAGACGCCGTCGCTGTCTCGACGGGCGTCTCGCGGCTGCCCTGGCTCTTTGCCGGCACGCTGATCGCGATGCTCGTCGCGAATCCGCTTTTCTCGTCGCTCGTCGTCCGCTTTCCCGTGCGACGATTCGTGCCGATCACCTATACGTTTTTCGCCGCGAATCTCCTCGTCTTCTTCTTCGTTATGCGGACCACGGCCAGCGCGCAGTCGCTCGGGCCGTATTGGATCGGCATTGTCTTTTACATCTGGACTAGCGTTTATAACTTGTTCATCACGTCGGTCTTCTGGTGCCTGATGGCCGACGTCTTCCGCAGCGAGCAAGCGAAGCGGCTGTTTGGTTTCATCGGTGTCGGCGGAACACTTGGATCGATCACCGGATCGTTACTTACCGCCGTGCTCGCCCAGCGAATCGGGACGGTCAACCTGTTGCTCGTCTCGGTCGCGCTCCTCGAGACGGCATCGCTCGTCGTTGCGCGCTTCCCGCGCGGCGCATCGGCGCCGAGTGGAGCCATCGACCCCAACGCCGAGGAGAAACCAATAGGCGGAACGGTCTGGGCTGGCATCACGAGCTTGACGCGCTCTCCCTACCTCCTCGGCATCGCTGGCTTTCAAATCCTCTACACAATCGGATCGACCTTTCTCTACTTCGAGCTCACCGACATCGTTGGCAAGTACTTCGTGGGCGCGGCCGAACGAACGGCCGTCCTCGCGCGAATTGAATTCGCCGTGCAGACGCTCACGGTGATCACGCAGATCTTCCTCACGGGACGCGTCATTCGCTGGCTGGGTCTCGCCGCTACACTGGCGCTCCTGCCCGCGCTGACCATCCTCGGCTTCACCGCGTTAGGCTTCGCGCCGATCCTGGCGACCGTCGTCGCCTTCACCGTCCTTCGTCGCGGCACCAACTTCGGCCTCACCAATCCCGCCGTCGAAGTCCTGTTCACCGTCGTCCCGCGTGAAGACAAATACAAAGCAAAGAGCTTCATCGAGACCTTTGTCTATCGGGCGGGCGATCAGATTGGCGCGTGGACCTTCAAGATCTTCGTGGTCCTTGCCCTCGGCGTGAGCGGCGCCGCGTTCGGTGCCGTGCCCTTTGCGGTCGCGTGGCTTGGGCTGGGGCTCTGGCTGGGACGTCGGCAAGGTCAGCTTGCGGCCGCCGAGCGACGCGACGACCGCGTCCTGCCGGCCTCGCTTCCGGATGGCGCGATCCCGGCGAATCGCTAGCTTCTCGGCAGACATCTCCATCGTCCCCCAGTCGCTACTCTATGCCGACGACTCTCTCGCGTCCCGCGCCTGACGAATACCTGGCCTACTACGAGCGCTATATCTCACTCGTGCCGGAGGGCAACCTCGTCGATCTGCTTGTCGAACAGCAACTCGATACGATTGGCATGCTCCGGCGCGTCGATGATGAACGTGGCCTCTTTGCGTACGCACCTGGCAAGTGGACCATCAAGGAAGTGATCGGCCATATCTGCGACGCCGAGCGCATCTTCGCGTATCGAGCCCTTCGGTTCGCTCGCGGCGACTCCCAGGCACTCGCCGGGTTCGACGAGAACGCCTACGCGCCCGCGGGTCGATTCAACGAGCGGCGCATCGGTGGGCTCATAGACGAGTTTCAGTCGATCCGCGCGTCGACGGTGCACGTCTTTCGCTACTTGAATGAAGACGAATTGACTCGCCGGGGCCCCGCGAATGGGAATCCCATTTCGGTCCGCGCCCTCGGCTACGTCATTGCCGGACACGAGCGCCATCACGCGAAGCTGCTGCGTGAGCGCTACGCGCTATAGAACTGGACGTTAGGCAATTGGGCGGCGTGGGGTCGCGGAGGAAAAATGAGCGTTCGCAGCACGAAGCAGGGCGACACGGTGGTCATCGCCGTGGAAGGGCAGCTGATCGCCGGCAATCGCCAGCAGCTGCGTGAGGCGGTTGCATCCGAGATCGAGCGCGGCTCGCGCGCGTTCGTCATTGATTTCGCTGACACCGGTTACGTCGACAGCGCCGGGCTCGGCGCGTTGGTCTCGCTCTCCAAGAAGATTCGAGAGGCGTCCGGATCGTTGCGCCTCACGAATCTGAACGACGATCTCCGGACGCTCTTCGAGCTCACGCGCCTCGACACGCTCTTCGCTCTCGATCAACCGGGAGAGGAAACCGGGACGACGGCCGACCTCCGGCCGGGTACGCCCTCCACGCGCCGCGACTCGGCCCCCGGCCACCGCGCCGACCCCGAGTCGCGACCCTGACGCGCGTTCGCCAATGTCCGTTCTCCGCACGTCGCGGCTGTTCCTCCTCCCTGGAACGATCGCGACCCTGCGTGCCGAGCTCGAGTCACGAGGGGCGTTAGGCGAGGCGCTCGGCGTGGACGTGCCTGACGGGTGGCCGCCGGAGCTCTACGACGCGGACGCGGTGCGTTGGACGATTGCGTGGCTCGAGGCGCATCCGGGCGAGGCGGAATGGAGCATGTATTACATCGCGCTCGCTCCGGAAAAAGCTGGAAGTCGCCCGCGTCTCGTCGGCGTCGCCGGTTATAAGGGAGGACCTGACGACGCCGGCATCGTCGAGATCGGCTACGGAATCGTGGCTGAGCACCGTCGGCGCGGCTTTGCCAGCGAAGCTGTCCGCGGGATGCTGGCAAGGGCATTCGCCGACCCGCGCGTCAGCGCCGTCATCGCGCACACGCTATCCGAGCTCACGGCATCGATCGGCGTTTTACGGAACACGGGCTTCCTCTTCGACGGCCTGGGCAATGACCCCAGCGAGCCCGCGGCGATTCGTTACGTGATGCCCCGCTCGCGGTATGAGCGGTCGTTCGCCGACCGTTCGATCGGCCCCGCCGACCTCCCGTCCAGGCCCGTCGCCACCTAACGAATCGCCGGCCTGCAGGCGACGCGGATCGCCCCCCGCGGCCAATATCTTGCCCGCCATCGCCGCGTCGTTCACGGGAGTGGTGCAATGATTCGGAAGTTGAAGGATGGGCACTACCGTCTCTACTCGCGAAAGAAGGATCCCAAAACGGGGAGGCGCCGGAACCTCGGCACCTTTCGGAGTCGCGCCGCCGCCGAGCGGCACGAGCGCGCCGTACAGTTCTTCAAGCGCGGCGGCTAGGCGCCGGGTTCACCTCGCTAGGCAGTACGGCGCTCCGTTGTATCCAAATGCGCTCCGCCTCGCCGGCGGACCTAACGATATGGTGACGTTATGCATATGCCATTTACTCGCGGCTGCCTTACGCTTAGGTTACCTGCGACACTAAGAATGTGTTAATGCGCGTGACCAAATAGGTCGTTGGGTGGGTCCTTCATCGCGAGTCCGCCGCATCGAGATCAACCTCAGACTACCGAACTAATGCCACGCACCGCATCGCGCCGCGGCCTGACGCCCGGCATCAGCCGCATCGATCAGCCAACCACCAGGACCCACGGCTATTTCGTTCGCGTCGGATACCGCAAGACGACGAAGGGCTGGCGCCCGAAGGCGAGCGCGTTCTTCGGCGATGCCAGTCACGGCGGCAAGGCCTCCGCGCTGCGCGCCGCTGAGCGATGGCTCAAGCAGACGCGGCGCACGCAGCCGAAACGCGGCAAGGCTGCCTGACGAGTAGGTCGTCCGAGCACGGCGCTCCGTGACGGTCGCCGTGTTCGGTTTTGTCTCACTCGCGCACCGCCCCGTCATCGCGGCCGGTGTGGTGAAATGTCATCGCTGACGCTGTGGCGGGGCGGTCGGCAGCCGTGTCTCCACCGGCTGCCTGATCGTCTTCCTCATAGCCACCGAAGATGGTGAGCGTGAGGAACGTCACAATCGTCGCCGCGGCGCGGATCTCGGATCTCGAGAAGGCGTCGCATCACCACACCGATCATGCGTCACTCCATTCGCACGTCCACGCTGGCCGCGGCCTGCTTCATCGGTCTCGTCGCCTGCTCGCATTTCCGTCGGCAACAGCCCACCGCGTACGACGTCACCCCCGCCGGCACCACGATGCCGACGGCGATCCGCATCGCCCATGACTACGGCTGTTCGGCGGAGCAGATCGAGTCCAACTGGCACACGTCGAAGCTCGAAATGGCCAAGCCCGGAACGCCGATGTGCAGCGTTCTCGGACGCTACGGTGATCCGATCAGCGTTTCGAAGAACACCATCGCCGATATGCAGCTCGTCTCGATGCTCCACCGCCAGCCCAATGGCCGCTATTACAACGCGACATTCGTGTACTACGC
The DNA here is from genome assembly GCA_036557635.1 of Gemmatimonadaceae bacterium. Lineage (GTDB taxonomy): Bacteria > Gemmatimonadota > Gemmatimonadetes > Gemmatimonadales > Gemmatimonadaceae > AG2. The sequence continues at coordinate 32,181 of DATBHD010000210.1, read as the reverse complement.
CGATACGAAGGTCAATCGTGAGCTGAAGCGGCCCGTCGGCAAGTGGCTCGTCGACCGCGTCTCCGCGACGCGCTGAATAGGGAGCGGGGCCAAAACGATCAATCGTTTTGGCCCGCCCCATATCCGGTTTGTCCCTGAGACACGCGTTCTCTCCCGCGGACGCTTGCCTGGAGCCGAGCAGCGCCATAGTCTAGCAATAGTGCCACGACGCATCGACGTTCCCACTGACGTCCGCGTTTGGCGGGAGGGCCGTCCTCATGATGCGCCTCTGGGTCGAATCATATTCGAGATCGACGCCCGTTAGCTCGAGCGCCATGATCAGTGTTGTCACGCACGCGCTGCTCATCAGCGTGGCCATTGCCAGCACGAGTCGGCCAACCAACATCGATCCCGATTGGATCGAGAATCGCGCTTACTATCTCCCGCCGCCTAACCGCGTTCCGACACAAGAAGGCTCGCGCGAGACGATCAAGTATGTCGAGCTCGCGCCAGAAGGCATCGGCGCAGGCCTGGGCAAAGCCGGCTTCGGTACCGAGCAGCCCGTTTTGCACGACCTCTCCGAGAGCATCGGCGATCTCGGTCGTGACACAACGAACACCCAGAACGCGCCCAAGCTCACAGGAGCCGGCGACTCCGTGTTCTCCCAACTCGAGGTCGACTCGACGGTCTCGCGGTACCCCGGCAGCGCCGCGCCGGCCTATCCGATCGAGATGCTGAAGCAGGGCGTTCAAGGTTCCGTGACGACACAGTACGTCGTCGACACGAGCGGCTTCGCCGACACGACCTCTCTCAAGATCATGCGCACGACGAACGCCGAGTTTTCCGACGCCGTGCGCGCCGCGCTGCCGTACATGCGCTTCTTCCCCGCGAAGGTCGGCGCGAAGAAGGTTCGTCAACTCGTCGAGCAGGAATTCAGCTTCAAGATCGAGCAGGCCGCGAACCAAACGACGCCGGCAACCCAGGCGTCGGCCAAGAAGCCCGAGCTCGACAAGCCGGTCCAGACGCAGAAGAATCCGCGCGGCTGACGCGACGCTGACAGCTCCGTCCGGAAATCGAATCCAGCACCGCGCACCTCGGCCCCCCCCACTGCTGAGGCGCGCGCGATTAATTTGCGGCCGATGCGTCACACCGTGAAGCTGCATGGCGTCGTCGTCGGCTGGTCGGATCTGGAGCACGTCGAGCCCGACCTTGGCCGCGCCCGTGGCCGCTTTCGCCCAGGCGTGGGTTACGAACTTGTGCAACCTGTCTTTCGACTCTTCGCCGAAGCGTGTCCTCGCTCGGAATCGACGGCACGCGACGAAGCCAAGCTCGCTCGCTACTACAAATCGCGCGACGCGTTGCATCTCGAGCTCGTCGACGCCGCGGGCGAGCTGATCCCGACATCCACGATTCACATCGCCGACTACTCGCGCGACGAAGGCGGCGATTGCGAGCTCGACGTCCTCATCGCCGACGCGGCGTACTGGGAGCGGCGTTCCTCCGCGAGCTGAAAATCCCGCGCGCAGAAGTTGCACGGTAGGCAGCCATCCCCCGATTCTCCCAGTGTCGTCCCGAGCGATGCGCTGCCCCGCGGAGCGCAAATCGGCGAGAGGAGGGATCTGCTTTGGCTTTTGCGCTCTTGTCTCGGTCTCTCGATTGCGGCAAGCTCGTAGTCGCGGTCGCCCTGCTTCACATGCCTGGCGCCCGCGTCGTCGCGCAGACGGTCATCAACCCGTCGCCTCCGGGATACAAGGAATACATCGCGATCCTCGGCACGCCGCTCGGGAGCCTGCCGCCCCTCACGACGTATACCTTGGCCGGCCTGGCGCAGCGCACGCCCGAAATCCTGGCGCGCTACGGCTACATCTCGGACATGGCGCTTCCTTTGGCGCCAGATTCCGGCGGCCACCACGCGCATTCGCTCAGCAGCTTCGCCCTCACGGGTCTGTTGCCGCTCGATCTGGGCGGGACGATCTCGCTGACGCTCGGAGTGGCGAACCAGGAGTGCACGGGGTGCACGGGTGCGCGGTTCATGGGATCGGTTGCCTTCGACTCGCGCATTCTCTCGACCGCTCTCGACGACGCCTCGAATGCGTCGACGTTCACGCTTGCCGTGAATGGTGAGATCGGCGCCGGAAATCCCGCGACGGGTACGGCGTGGACCGCGGCCGTTGGCTTTCCACTCAGCTTCACCGTTGGTCCAGCGTCGGGAACGCAGCTCATCCCCTTCATGACGCCGGGGCTGACGTTCGTGACGACCAGTGGCTCGTCCGAGTCCAACGCGATCCATTCGCTTCGCGCCGTCACCGGCGGCGGTGTCGCGCTGTTCAACGCCAAGAGCGATCTCGGTGCGAGCGCGGGCATTCAATACATCTTCGTTCCGAAGACGCAGGTGTTGATCGGCATCAGCCTCAGCTGGGGCGGCCGCTAGCAGCGGTCGCTGTCATTAGGAGTTACTAATGAAAGTCGTGGCGCTGCGCGAACTCGGCGCCGACCTCGGCTTTGAGTCCGCGGAATTCTTCGCCGCGAATGTTGACCACCCCCTGCTCGACCTGCAGCGTACCGCGCACGAGCAGCAGCGGCGTCGTCGATATGAGCAAGGCCTGTCGCTCGAAGCGCTTCGGTGTCACGACGACGTTCACCGTACCCGTTTCGTCCTCGAGCGTCAGAAAGACGAACCCCTTCGCCGTGCCCGGCCGCTGCCGGCAGATCACCAGTCCGGCGCCGGCGATGCGATCGCCATCCTTGCCCTCGGTGACGAGTTGACGCGCGGTTCGAATGCCGTTAGGCAACAGCACCGGCCGCAAATGCGACATCGGGTGGCCGTTGAGTGAGATGCCGGTCATGCGATAGTCGGCTTCGGTCAGCTCGCCGGGCGACATCATCGGCAATCCCGCCGATCGCGCCGCCGAGCTGGGCGTCACCGTCCGTCGCGGCGCCAGGGGCCCGGCGTCGCCGCGCAACGCATCGAGCACCTCCCAGAGCGCTGCCCGGCGCCTGCGCAGGTCTGGCTCGTCAGGCACGTACCCATCGAACGCGCCAGCCTCGGCGAGATGACGCAGCGTCCGCTGATCGAACCGTGTTCGCCGCGCGAAATCCTCGATCGAATCGAACGGCCCGGCTTTCCGCGCCTGCTCGAAGATCTCTTTCGCTTTCGATCCCAGGCCCCGGACGGATCGCACGCCGAGCCTAACGGCTGGCGCGGGCGCGGGCCGGTTCGTCGGCTCGAGCGTCGCGTCCCACAACGAATGCCGTACGTCCACCGGTCGGACCTGAACACCGTGACGCCGGGCATCCTCGATCAGCGTGCCCGGAGCGTAGAACCCCATCGGCTGCGCGTTCAGAATCGCCGCGGTGAATTCCGGCGCGTAATAGTGCTTGAGATACGCCGACGCATAGACCAGTAGCGCGAACGACGCCGCGTGCGATTCAGGGAAGCCGTAGTCCGCAAATGCGTTGATCTGATTGTAGATCCGGACCGCCGTCTCCTCGGCGATCCCGTTCGCCTTCATCCCATCGATGAGCTTCGCGCAAATGGCCGCCATGCGTTCGCGGCTTCGCTTGTGTCCCATCGCGCGGCGGAGCATGTCCGCTTCCCCCGCCGAGAACCCGGCACAGGCGATCGCGACCTGCATCCCCTGTTCTTGAAAGAGCGGCACGCCTAACGTGCGCGCGAGAATCGGCTGCAATGACGGGTGGGGGTACTCCACCGTTTCCTCCCCCGCGCGCCGTCGGAGATACGGATGCACCATGTCGCCCTGAATCGGTCCCGGACGGATGATCGCGACCTCCACCACCAAATCGTAGAAACACCGCGGCTTCAACCGTGGCAGCGTATTCATCTGCGCGCGACTCTCTACCTGGAAGACGCCGATCGTGTCGGCGGCGCAGAGATCGTCGTACACCGCCTGATCGTTCATGTCGAGCTGGGCGAGATCCACGGTGATGCCACGCGTCTGTCGGACGTACAACAGACAATCCTGAATGAGTGTCAACATCCCCAGGCCGAGCAGGTCGATCTTCACGAGACCCACCGGATCCAGGTCGTCTTTCTCCCACTGAATCACCGTGCGGTCGGGCATCGACGCCGGCTCGATCGGCACGACCGTCGACAACGGCTCGGCCGTCAGGACGAATCCGCCGACATGGATCGAGCGATGACGGGGCACCTGGTGCAGCCCGCCGACGATTTCGGCAAGGGCGCGAACGCGCTTGTCCGACGGATCGAGCCCCGCGTGCACGAGCGGTGACGTGCGCTCGTCCGTCGGCGCCCTGATCGCCGTCGTCGGCTCGCGCCGCTCGTTATGTGTCTGCTTGGCGTAGCGATCCATGTACTCGGGACGCTGTCGCCCCTCCGGTGCAGCCGACCCTTCTCGGTGACGCACCACGCTCCGTGCATCACGCTCCACCCGCTGCTCCACGCTCGATGCGTCACGCTTGACGCTCCGCGCCAGCGTCGTTGCCGTCGTCCCCGGAATCATCTGCTGGCCGAACGCGCGCGCGATCACTCTCTCCGCCGTCTCCTCGGGTCCTTCGCCGTCGGTGCCTAACGGCTCACCGCGCAGCGCATCCGCCGTCGCCCGCGCCGAGAAGCGGTCACTGAGCGTCGCCAGTCGGTCCGCCTGTTCGACCGAAAAGCCAAGAACCCGGGCCGCGTCGCGCACCGCCGAGCGGCCGCGATAGGTGATCTGTTCGCACACCATCGCCGCGTGTTCGCGACCGTATTTCTCGTAGACGTATTGGATCACGCGCTCCCGTTCGCGATGCGCGAAATCGATGTCGATGTCCGGCGCCTCACGACGCTCCTCGCTCAGGAACCGCTCGAAGAGCAGCCCGAGCCGAATCGGATCGACGGCCGTGATGCCCAGGCAATAACACACGGCGGAGTTCGCGGCCGAGCCCCGCCCCTGACAGAGAATCCCTTCACGTCGCGCGAAACGCACGATGTCCCAGACGATGAGGAAATAACCCGCGAGCCCGAGCCGCTGAATCATTCCGAGCTCGTGTTCGACCTGGCGTCGATGAGCCTCGCTCGGAAAGACGCCATCGTTGCCCGTCGCTTCCCCCGACCACCGCTCTTGGGCGCCCTGAGCGACCAGCCGCTCGAGATATTCGTCGGCCGTGACCTTCGGCGGTAACGGAAATGCCGGCAGCGTCGGCTCGAGCTGCTCCATCCGAAATGCGCACCGCTCGGCGATCGCCAGCGTGGCGCCGATCCCCTCCGGTGCGTGCTGCCACCGTCGTCGCATTTGCGCCGCGTTCTTGAGATACCATTCGCCGTTAGGCCTGAGGCGCGTTCCCATGTCATCGAGCGTTTTGTCGTGTCGAAGACACGACAAAACGTCATGGACGATGCGGTCGCGGGCGCGCGCGTAATGCACGTTGTTCGTCACGACCCAGGGCAGATCGAGCGCGCGCGCGACCTCGATCAGTCCTCCCACCATCTCTCGCTCTTCGGTGAGCCCGTGATCCCAGCATTCGACGGCCATGCGGCCGTCGAATGCATCTTTTATGATCGCCGCCGCCTCGCAGGCGCCATCGAGATCGCCCGCCGCGACGAGCGACGGAATCCATCCGCGCGGACAACCGGTGAGTGCGAAGAGGCCGTCGGCGTGCCGCGCGAGCAGCTCGAGCGAGACGCTCGGCTCCCCGCGCGCGTTCTCCATCCGCGCCCGCGTGATGAGCGTCGAGAGATTCCCGTACCCTTCGCGCGTCTCGGCCAGCAGAACGAGATGGCTTGATCTGCACGTGCTGCCCGCCGAGTCAGGGGCAGATCCCTCGCTTCTCAAGGTCAATTCCGCGCCAATGATTCCATTCACCTCCACCTCACGCGTCGCCTGCGCGAACCGCACCGCGCCGCCCAACTCGTCATGATCGGTGAGCGCGAGCGCCGGCATCCCGAGCGTGGCCGCGCGGGCCGCGAGCACTTCCGGCAACGCCGCCCCGTCGAGCAGCGAGAAGCAGGAGTGACAGTGCAGCTCGACGTAGTCGTTAGGCCTGCTCGATCGCGTCAATCGAACCACCCCTGCACCCACCACTGATCATCCATCCGATCGAGGTAGAGAACGAAATCCCCGAACGCGCTCTCGCATCGCCAGTAGTCACGTCGGTAGCCGTCATCCCACCAGTCACCGGAGAGCCGCTCGGGTCCGATTGCCCGTTCGACCGTGAGACGCCGTCCGCGCCATGTCACCGCGCGCGGTACGCCCTCTTCACAGATGACGAACACCGACTCCGGCGACTCGAGCAACCGGATCGCGGGGTCGGCTCGAACGGTGATTGTGCCATCCCCTCCGTCAGTTGGCTCTTTGTCGATCGATGACTCGACCCACGCCCCCGCACGTTCTGGAACATGCGCATCGCGCGCCACCGGTTTCACCACCACGTTCGGTCCGAGCTCCGCGCGCAACCGCGCGAGGGCTGAATCGACCGCGGCGGTGTCGCGCCACGCCGTCTCGAGCAGATCACCTTGCTCGCCCGAGAGTGGAGCCGCGGCGACGATCGCCACCCCCACACCGATCGCCGGCGCGCTCAATGGCCACGTGTCGAGCAGTGCTCGACATCGTTCGAAGAGCGGCGCCGACCGCGCGACGGGGCGAGCAAGTCGCACTTCGCGCGTGACCGTGTGTGCGCGCGCGAGCGCGTCCGTCGGCAGCGCCCCGCGACGATCGTCGAGACTGAGCGTGATCGCGAGCGCCGCCACCGCCTGGCCGTACGCCGCGAGCCGAGTCGTTAGGCGATCGAGCGCCGCGCGGACGAGAAAGAGAATCGGCTCCATCGTCGTCGCCGGCGTCGGCAGCTCGGCGTCGACCACCGGTAAATCGGGCACGCGCGCCAGCACCGGTCGCCGATGGTCCTCGCCGCGCGCCAAACGCCAAACCCGCAGTCCTTCGTTGCCCCATCGGCGCTCCACATCTTCCGCTGACAGCGCCGCGAACGAGCCCACCGTGCGCAGTCCCAGTGCCTCGAGCGCCATGCGCAGCTCGTCGTCCATCGGCACGAGTGCCAGCGGCGCCGGCGCCAGATAACCCGCGTCATGCCCATGCGGCACGATGCAGATCAGTGAGCGGTCGTCGCTGTGTCGTTGGAATGATGTTCCAGCCCACGTCGCCGCGCGCGCCGCGACGCACGAATCGGCAATCGCGACGCGCGATCGTGGATGCCAGTGCGAGGCAATACGACGGAGCGCAAATGCCAAATCGCGCTCTCCACCGCGGCCGCCAAAGCCCGATGCGCCGACCCACCACATCCCCGGTGTGCCCGCGACCGGTGTCACTTGCGGGCTCGCGGCGACGAGAAGCGCCGTCATCTCCGTCGTCGCTCCGGCGATGGCGACATCGTCCCAGGGATATTCCTGCACGTCGGTGCAGATCGCCCGCGCTTCAGCGAGCGTCATCCCCGCACGAATCCCGGCCCGGCCCGCCGCGATCGACACGGCGCGCAATCGACGCCGACCAGCCATCGTTTTGGGGCCGGCCGGCTCCGTCAAAACGATCGGATGATCATCCCAGTGGTTGACCGACAGCGGGGGGAAGGCGGGGGAGGGCCGTTGGGCTGTGGAGATCGCCGACTCCGAATTCGGGCTCGGCGCAGCGCCGTTTGCGGGCGAGTACCCGGGTGCTGCTCGAGTCGTTAGGCTCGGCAGCCCCTCGGCGCGGAACGGCAGCAGGAGTTGCACGTCGGTCGCTCCCAGAGCCACCCCCTCCCGCTGCGCGGCGCGCCACACCGCGCCGATCGGGAACCTCGGGATGCGTACACAGGCGACGCGCCACTCCAATTGCACAGCTGACCTCCACGGTTCGATGAGCTCCACTGCCTCCGCCACCCTTCTCCACGAGAATCGCCATCCGTCTCTCGCGTTTGGGCGGAGGATGGAGAGCGGAGGGTAGAGGGTGGAGGGTAGAGAGCAGAGGGACCGCGTTCCGTCCTTCACTCTCCCCCCTCCGCCCTCCACCCTCTACCCTCTGCCCTTTACCCGCTGCCCTCTGCACACGGAGCCGGACTGCGCCGCCCAATAACGAGCCGCTCCCCTCCTCACCGGCGATGACGAGCGCCGCCCCCGATTCCCGGGCGAGTCTCGTCAGGCGGACGGCTATTCCGCGCGATACGACCGGCGCCGAGTCCATCACGACCAGCGCGAATGCTCCGCATCGCAGCAACACGTCGGCACACCACGCCGCGCGCGCGGGATCGCGCGGCCGGATCATCCAGAGTCCTTCCTCGTCGCCAAGGTGTGCCCAATCGCGCGGCGCGAGCGTGCGCGTCGCATCGATGTACGCGACCCATCCCGCTTCGCTCAGCGTTTGCTCGACGATCTGGCGCAACAACGTCGCTTTCCCACTCCCCCGCGCGCCGATGATTTCCGTCAATCGCCCTCGCGGGATCCCGCCACCCGCCAACCCTGCGTCGAGCACCTCGACGCCCGTCGGCAAAGCCCTCGTCTCAGCGCCCGCCGGCGCGGAAAGAGGGAGGGGGAGGGTGAGGGGAAGGAGATCGACGAGAGACTGTGGAAGCATCTGAGTTCTGCGGATCGCTTCGGCGACGTGCGGACCGAAGGGGCGACTAAGCTATCCCGAATAAAAACCGAAAGCAAGAAGGGAGCCGCTCCCGCTCCCCCCGCTCACTCTCGACGGCTCAGCTTGACGCTCCCCTCGATCGAGGCGACGCTAGGAGCCTGGTCTCCCGACGATCCATGACATGACAGGAGGAGGGGATGACTCACCCCACGCCCGCACCCCAACTCGGCTTCGCCATTCGCTTTCGCCTCACCGACGGTCTCGGCGAAGACGGCGCGCTCGAGCTCTGGGACGATTTCGTCGCCGGATTTGTCGACGGTCGCGGCCTCACCTGCGATGCCGCCACCGCCGACCTCGACGCCCCTGCCCGTCTGCTCTACCGCCACGACGCCAGCGCGACCGAAGACGACCGTCGCGCCGTCCGCGAATGGGCACGCCGCCGCGGCGAGATCGCCGATTACGACATCGGACCCCTAACGAGTCTCGGTTTCAATAACTCTCAACTCAGGGCGTGACGCGCCGCGTTACAACAAGGCCAGTTGCTCCGCCAGCTGCCGCGCGACGACGCGACGGGGGTCAGCCCCGGCATCTTCCGCTCCACCATTCCCCCGGTACCCGAACGGGACGCCATACCGCGCGCACGTCCGCTCGAAGTATTCACGCAGTCCCGCGGCATAGCGCTCACCTACCGAAGCGCTCTGCGCGTATGTCGCACGGTATCGTGCGGCGAGCTCGGGAAACTCCTGCTCGATGAACGGCAGATACCGCTGCCGCGCCGCCGACTGCAACCGCAGCGCGCACGCGTTCACGCACGTCGCTCCGCGCTCCGCCACCGTCCGCACCAACCGCTCGAGCTCCTCCGGCGCGTCGGTGATTCCCGGCAGCACCGGCATCACGTTGATCCCGACCGCGATTCCATGTTCCCGCAATCGCGCGAGCGCGCGAACGCGCGCCTCCGGCGTTGGCGCGCGTGGCTCCAGTCGCCGCGCGAGCGTCCGATCGAGCGTGATCAGCGACAGATGAATCGTGATCTCGGAGTCGCGCGCGAGGCGACGCAACAGATCGATGTCGCGCGTCACCAATGGACTCTTGGTGATGATCACGATCGAGAGTCCGGCGTGCTCCGCGAGCACCTCGAGTACGCGGCGCGTCACCCGAAAACGACGCTCCGCCGGCTGATACGGATCCGTCGCGGTCCCGATCACGATGCTCTCCTTACCGAGCAACGCGAGATGACGGTCCGAACCATGACGCAGCACCCGTCGCAGCACGTCGGCCGCATTCTCCTTCACGAAAATGCGCCGCTCGAACGCGAGCCACGGCGGCATCGTCTCCAGGTCCCTCCGCAGTCCATCGTGCTCGGGGTTCGCCGTCGCCGCACGTTCGATCACATACCGATGTGCATAACGAGCGTAGCAGTACGCGCAACCGAAAGCGCACCCCACATACGGATTGATGGACCAGAAGCCCATCCCCGTGACCTCGGGACCATTCAGCACGCCGCGCGCGACCGAGCCGTAGTAGCTGATATCTTTCTGCTCCCCGATCACCGGCAGCAGGCGGACGCCAAGCGCGGCGTCGGCAAATAGCGCCCCCTGCTTGGCGCGCCGCAGGGCAGCGGTCTCTGGAGAAAGAGCTCGAGTCATAGGCGTGAAAGAATCGGATCTACCGAACATAACCCGAAGTCGACCCGTCGGCACGTTGCTGGCGGCTCTGATCGCCGGCGCCATCGCGGCTGCCGTCGTGCTCACCATCACGCAGCCTCCGGGTCCCGGCCTCGATCCCGACTCCGCTTCGTATCTCGGCGCAGCTCAATCGCTCGCCCAGGGCCGAGGCTATCGCATCCCCATCTCTGACTGGGCGACGGCGGACAGCACTTCGCCCCTGTCGCACTTTCCTCCCGGCTATCCGACGGCCGTCGCGATGCCGCTTCTCGTCGGCGCTTCGCCGTCACAGGCCGCTCGATTCGTGAATGCGATCGCCGCATTCGTCGACGTCGCCCTCGGCGTGTGGTTCGTCGCGAACGTCGCCGGCGTGATTGCGAGCGTTGCCCTGGCCCTCGCCGTCCTCGCCATGCCGCCGTTTCTCGAGGTGCATCTTTCGATACTCAGCGAGCCGCTCTTTTTCGCGTGCATGGTGGGTGCGCTCGTCGCCATGGTTGACCTGTCCGCGCAGACCGACGAACGGCGTCGCATCCATTGCGCATTCCTCGCCGGCCTGGCCGCGGCCGCGGCGATGCTCACGCGATACGCGGGAGTCGCCGTAGTGGGTGCCGTTCTCCTATGGACATTCGTGCAGCCGGGAGAACGAGGGACGCGTATGCGCAGGCTCCTCGTCGCCGCATTGCCCGTTGCATTCCTGGTCGGCGCCTGGATGGTGCGCGTACACCTAACGAGTGGCGCGCACGCGATTCGCACCCTTGGCACTTACGGCGGATTCGCGGGCACGCTGAGCATGGGCATTTCCACCGCCGTCGCGTGGCTCGTGCCGCTGATGTCGGATCAGACGCTGCCCGGCCGCGGTTGGATCGCGCTTGCGTTGGCCGTTGCGCTCGTCCTTGCCATCACTGTGGGCGCGCGGATCACACGGCACACGACCGCTCGGCGCGCCATTGCCGCGACCATGATGCTCGCCGGGTGTTACGTCGTCGTGCTCGTCCTTTCTCGATTGCTCGCCGATCCCGCCATTCCATTCGACGACCGCATCCTCTCGCCGCTTTTCCTTCTCGTGACCATTGGTGCCGCGATCGCGATTTCGGCGTGGTGGCGCGAAGCGCGGCTGCCGGCGCGTGTTCTCGCCGGCGCGGCATTGATTGCGTGGTTCGGCGCTTCGCTCACCGTGTCACTCGATGAAGCGAGTTGGGCGCTCGAGAACGGGCAGGACCTTGCGGAGACTCAGTGGACGGAGTCCCCCCTCCTCGCATGGGCTCGAGCCAACGCGCCACGCGCCACGCTGTACACGAATTGGCCACCTGCCGTGTTCTTCCACCTTCATCGCGCGTCGCATGAGCTGCCGTCCGCTGCCGACATGAGCGCCCTCCGCGCATTCGCCGATACCATGCGAGTGCGCAACGGCATCGTCCTGCTCTTCGACCAGCCGAATCCCGATCAACCCGTTTCGGACACGCTTTTGCGCTCGGCAGGCCTTGGCCAGCTCGCGCGCCGTTCCGACGGAGCCGTACTCGCGCCGCTACGGGTCCACCGTTAGGCCGAGGCGCATGCCGCCGGTGGGGTTCGGCCGAGCGAAGAACCGTGCATAACGATCGTTGCGCCCGATCCGCCACAAGTGTAAAACCGCGGCGCCGCCATAGATGGCGGTGATTGCAGTCTTGGATAGCGTCGACGTGCGCGCCATGAAGTCGACGTCCGACACGCTGCCCGTGCGTCCAATCGTGACGTAGAAAAGCGATGTCGCGATGCCACCGGCGAGCATGCCGCGCTCGAATGCACCGGCTCTACTGGACGAGTGGTGGGGCGAGTCGATGATGGCCTCGTCGATGAGCGTCTGGACGGTCAGTCCCGCCGACGAAAAGATGAACTGCCTGTGCGGCTCCAGATTGGCATCGATTCCCGAATAGATCGTGGGGCGGCCTTCATTCAAGCCGAAGCTTGGCCGTCCGCCCACGGCGTAGGCAGCCGCGATGTGCCCTCCTTCATGGGCGAGAACGCTCGATGCGAAGCCCGCGGCGAACAGCTGCCACCAGTGAGGGTTGCCGCCACGCGCAACTTCGCTCGTCGCGTCCAGCGGTTCCTGTCCATGGGCGGGCGCGGCGACGAGCGCCGCAGGGAGAACCAGTGAGGCAGAGAAGAGAAGAACCAGGATGCCCCTGTTCTCCTTTCTTCGGGCTGCACGATGGCCGAGTCGCCACGGACCTTGTAGAATCCGTGGCGTTCCGGACTCAGGACACTTTTGCTCCATGCGAACCAAACTCTCCGATCTCGAGATTCAGCGCGCACTCGGTCGTCTGACCGGGTGGGCGCGGCGGGGCGACACTCTCACAAAGACGTATACCTTCGGATCGTTCGCGGACGGCATCGCGTTCGTCGATCGCGTGGCGAAGGCAGCCGACGCTAAGAATCACCATCCCGACATCGATATTCGCTACACGAAGATCACGTGCATCCTGTCGACGCATGACGCCGGCGGCGTCACCGAAGCCGATCTCAAATTGGCTGAGGAGATCGAGAAGTCAGCAGCAAAATAGACCCGTCGATCGGGCGCGTCGTAACGAAAACGGGGATGCCGGTGCCTACCGGCATCCCCGCTCGTATTCAGCTACTCGACGATCTTCGTTTGCTCAGTTCCGCCGATTTCCACCGCTGAGCAACTGCAGAATGGCGAGGAAGATATTGAGCAGATCGAGATAGATCTGCACGGCGGCGGGAACGTAGTCGTCTTCGCCGTAGGCTCCGGAGCGAACGATCCGCCAGGTGTCAAATACCAACAGACCGCCGAAGACGAAAATCGTTCCCGCGGCGAGCCACAGCGACGCAGTCGGGTTGCCGAAGAACATGTTCAGCAACGATGTCGCGATCAGCACCCAAAGCCCGACCATGAAGAATCCGCCCCACGCACTGAAGTCTCGGCGACTCAGCACCGCGTACAACGAGAGAACGCCGAACGTCGTGAGCGTGAGGAGTCCTGCCTGTCCGAGTATTCCCGGCTGCATGCGCTCGTAGAGTACCAGCAGCGGCGAGATCCAGATTCCTTCGATGAACGTGAAGAGAAACGTGAATCCGAGATTCTGCGGGAACGTGCGGTGATTCCGCATCGCCATCCATAGCGGCAGGAGCGCGCACATGAAGGTGATGAACGGATGCCGCGCGACGGTGCTGAAGAGGCTCGGCTGCGTGACGGCGAAGCCCGCGCCGAGCATGGTGACGACGATGCTCGCGAAAACGAGCGCGTAGGTGCGACGCACGAGCGTCGCGCGCTCGACGCCACTCCGTACCCCAATTGACCTGACTGCCGGACTATATGAAAAGCCCATGGCGAGCTCTGACTCCGTTGGAGAAATCGACGGGAATATATACCCGGCGGCTGGCTCGAAGAGCCGCGATCAACTCTTCACGTGTCGAACGCGCAGTGCTGCTTCTGGCTGGGAATCTCCCTGCTTCAGCAGCGTGACGTTGCCGTTCACGGTTCGCAACACCACTTCACGCGAGGACTTGCCAATCTGTCCGTGGAGCTGCCGACTGCTGAACTCGCCATCGGTACTGATCGGAAAATCGCTGCGCACACGGCCGTTCACGGTGCTCAATTGAATTTCACCCTCGAAACTCGGAGGGAGCTTCGCGGTCATGCTGCCGTTCACGCTCTCCAGCACAACGGCATCATCCGGTGCGAGCGAGTCGAGCGCGACCTCGATACTGCCGTTTGTTCCCTTCGCCTCGATGGGTCCGGCAGATTCGCGGATGTTGATCGAGCCGTTGACCGTGTGCGCCGTAACCCCGCCGGTAGCACCATGCATCGAGATACCGCCGTTCAACGTGCGCGCATCCACCTTGACGCCCGCTGGAAGGGAGACGTTCAGGGACGCCATCGCATTCGTCGACTGGCGTTTGAAGAGGCTGAAAATGTCCAGCCAGGAGTGGCGGGTTAGGCCGAAGCCATCACTGTCCTCGGTGCAATTGCCGTGGGCCGACCATAGCGCGCAAACGTAGACGTCGTTTCCCTCACGCGTCCACGCGAAGTGAATCGGGTCCGAGCGTCCCACCCAGCGAGTCGAGCCGGCGACCCGAGCTGAACGACCCTCGACCGGGACGACGTCGATCTTCCCGGTCATGGTGCGCAGGTGAATCGTGCTGCCGGGAGGAATCTCCTCTTCCCAACGAAAAGCGTCGCGCGACTCGTGCGAACGGTGCGCACACGCAGCGACAGAGGAGAGCAGGGTGAGAAGCAGAAGTGACGATCGCATTTGAGCCTCGAGGTTCGCCGATCAAAGACTAACAGAACGGGCGCGTCTCGCCATACGGCGGGACGCGCCCATGAGATTCCGGTCCCAGATCAATCAGCCACGGCGTCTCAGCTCTACGTTCCCATTTACTGTCGTGAGCTTGATCCGGCGGCCACCCTGCCCGAGGCGGGCCCGCAGGTGACGCGGGTCCAGCCGCCCATTGATGGTGACTGGATAGTCCGTTTGAAAGCGGCCGTTCACAGTGCTGAGCTCCACGTCCGCGTCCAGATCGCCGGTGAACTCGGCAATGACGGATCCGTTCACCGTCGAGAAGTTCAGATCTTCATCGTTATCGAACCGGCCCATCCGTACCCGGATGCTGCCGTTCACCGTCGACGCGCTCACGGGTCCGCCGGTCGACGTCGCGTCCACCTCTCCATTCACGGTCGAGGCCTCGACTTCCGACGTGGCGCCATCGATGCTCAGGGCGCCGTTGACGCTGGAGACGCCGACCTTCACGCCACGAGGCACCATGACGCGGAACTGAACGCTGACATCGTTGTTGCGCACGTTGTGCGAGTCGTAGCCGCGGTCGTCGCAGTCCGTGCGATCGTTCCAGATCGCGCAGATGACGACATCCTCTTCATTCGCGCCGTACTTCCGCACTTCGAATCGCACCGATTCCGGATCACTGCGGCGCCACTGCTTCGTCGCGGTCACCTCGACGCGATCGCTGTTCGACGACGTGACATTGATCTCTCCATTCAGATTCCGCACGCGAATCCAGTGGCCGGATGGGATGCGCCCCGCCCACGTGAACGCGTTCTGCTCCGTCTGCCGCTGGGCTCCCAGTGGCGCGGCGCCGATGAGCGAAAGACCCATGAGAGCTATTGCGCTGCGTCGCATTCGAATTCCTCTCGTTCGTTCGCGAAGTCCTGAATCCCGTTCGCTATCAGCTATCTCTCACCACGCGCAGGCGAACGTCACCGCTCACGGTCGTGACGTCCAAATCGCGTCCGCCGCGTCCGATCCGTGCCTCGATGCGTCGGCGGCTGGTTCGTCCACCGAGCGTGAGTTGAAAATCCGAGTCGAGCTGCCCGCTCACGCTGCTCATGGAAAGGTCGGCATCCAGGCCGCGCGGCAGCTCGAGCTTCACGTCGCCGCTGACAGTCTTGAATGATAGCGGACCGCTGCCGGCGAGCGACTCGATCGAAACATCGATCTCTCCACTCACCGAGCGCGCCTCGACAGACGCGGCACGCAGTCGCTCCAACCTGATGTCGCCGCTCACCGAACCCACTTTCACGTTGCCCTGCGCGCCAACCACGTCGACGTTGCCGCTCACCGAGCTCGCGTCGATTTCCACGCTCGACGGCAGCCTGATCTCGAGATCCAGGCTGGCGTTGCCCCAGTCACCATCGTCGTCGCCGTGATGATGATATCCCCTTCCGTCGCACTCGTCGTCCGAGTCGCGGCGAATGACGCACACCATCAAGCCGTCCGATGTCTCGGACACCTCGGCCGTCAGCCGATCCGCCGTGCGACTGCTGCCGCGCCTGATGCCGGCGATCTCGACGCGTCCCGACGAGGACGGCGTGACGCTCACGTCTCCATTGATATTGCGAACATGCACCCGTTGCCCCGCGGAGAGCCTTCGCTCCCAATGAAGATCGCTGTCACGATTCTGGGCGATCGCGATTTGCGGAGCGCACATCAGAGCCAGAAGAGCCACCGAGGAGTAGCGCATAGACGTTAGGCGTTGATAGGATGCGTGAAAGACTATCGGCGCGACGATTCTCGCGAACTGATCGTGATGTCGCCCGAGAAGGTCTCGGCGGAGATTCGAGCGGCACCGCCGCCGATGTCGAAAGTGAACCGCTTCGATTGACCGGTGCCGATACCATGCTCACCCGGTCGGAGCGTGATTGGGAACTCGCTCTCGAGCGTTCCGCTCCAGGTGGAGACCGAAAGCTGTGCGCTCGCATCGGTTGGGATGGCGAGGCGGATGTCGCCCGAGTGTGCGCTCAGCTCATAGCGTCCGGACGGATCGATGCTCCCCTCGTAAGCGAGGTCTCCGCTCGTCGTATGTGATCTGACGAAGCGGCACGTCGCGTTGCGGAGCACGATACTGCCGCTGACGGTTTCTCCCTCGAAGTCACCCTGGAAATCGCTGAGACCGATGTCACCGCTCACCGACTTGATCTGGACGTCACCTTTCACGGCGTGCGCTTCGATGTCACCGGAGAGCGTGCCGATGTCCAATCGATCGCCGACCTCATCGAGCTTGATGTCGCCGCTCTGCGAGCGCGCGTCGACGTTGCCCCGTGTTCCGGAGACCGCGATGTCTCCGGACTGTGAGCGCGCGATGACCCGCACGCCGACGGGCACAGTCACCTCGAACCGCGAATCACCGCCTCGCCCGTATCGGCCCGACAATTCCACGCTCACACGCGTCGAGCTGGCGTCGAGACGGATGCCGCCGCTCTCGCTCGTCGCGTGAACGCGCACCTGATCGCGTGACCACCCCGTGACGACGATATCCCCGCTGCCTAACGTGAGCGAGACGACTCCGCGGCGATCGAAATCGAACGTCGTGTCGACGCTCGATCGGTCGTCCCGATCGTAGTCGCGCCGAGATCGCTGCGCTTCGGCGGAGCGGCCGGCGAGCCCGACGAGGACAACCGTCGAGCAGAGGCCAGCCAAGAGAACGCCGCGTGAACGTGAGTTTATCATTTTCTCAATGTCAACTCCGCGCGGGCAGCATCGTTGCCGTCCGCAAGAGCTCGACCTTGTTCTCGAGTGCGTTGTTGAGGGATTCCATCAGGAAACGGCTGCCCGGATCCTTCGCCAACGCGAGCCGGCATTGCGCGATCGCGTCGTCGATCACCTTCAGATTCCGCTCGATGACGCTGATCGTCACCGGATCCAATTGTGTGCGCCGGCGTTCGACGATCGTGTGCAGCCGCGCGATTTCGGTGGCGTAGACCTGTTCGGCGCTCGGCTTGGTCCTGGTGGTGGCATTCGCGAAGCGCGTCGTCGTGGACGCCGGTTCACGATCGGATGCGCGCCGGCTCGCCGGCGCTGTCGCGCCCGCGGCCACGGATGGGTTCACGGAATTCGGCGCGCGCGTCGAATCGACGACAATGGCGATCGGCTCGCTTGCCGCGATGTTCTTCGCCCGGATCGGGCCGCCGTTGCGTGTCGTTAGGTAGTAGGTCGACGTCGACGTGAGCGCGATGAGCAGTACGGCGGCCGCGGCCATCGAGGCCCAGTGAGGCCAGCGTGCCGCGCGCTCTGATTGCGCGACGGCACGAGACCGCAGTGGTATCACCGGCGCATCGATCCGTGCGGCAATGTCATCCCAGAGATCGCGCCGCGGCGCAAGCACTGGAAGGCTCGACGCGTCGATACGAAGCTTGCGCACGTCGGCGAGCAGCGGACCGCAATCGCCGCACGACAACGCGTGCGACTCGAGCGCGGCGCGCGTCGTCTCGTCGAGATCTCGCTCGAGCAAGTCGGCGAGACGATCGCCGAATTCCTCGCAACTCACCTTGTTGATCATCGGTTGAGCGCCTCCCGCAACAGCAGCCGGGCGCGATGGAGCTGTGCCTTTGTCGCACCTGTCGTCACGCCCAGCATCTCGGCTATCTCCTCGTGCTTGTAGCCTTCCACGTCATGCAACACGAAAACACGTCGTGCCCCCGGCGGCAGCTTTCCAATCGCTTCTTCCAGATCGAGCAGATCTCCGGGCGGCAAGGGCATGCCGATCGTACCCGACGTGCTGCTCGATGCCACTGAATCCACCCCACCGTTTTCGTCTTCAGAATCCTCGAAGCGAGACTGCCTTCGACCCTCGCTCTTCCGCGCGTTGAGCACCACGTTGACCGTCATGCGGTGCAGCCAGGTTCCGAAGGAGCTCTCGCCGCGGAAGAGATGCAGCTTCTCCCACGCCCGAACGAAAACATCCTGCGTCAGCTCCTCGGCGTGCAAACGATCCGCGACCATTCGCGCGCATAACGAGAACACCCGATTGACGTGCTGACGGTAAAGGCGCTCGAAAGCTTGACGATCCCCCGAAGCGGCAAGAGCTACGTCGGAATCGCCGTCGTTCTTCGGAGTCGTCGATGCTTCGATGATTGCCACTGCCGTCATGGATCGTGGGGTCTCCATCCAGGCACCGGATGAGATACCACGATAGGGGGAAAGGTTTGAATCGGACACCGACCGCCGAGCCGGGCGCAACTCATCGTCCAGCTAGCAGTTGCGGAAGGTCAGCGATCCGTTCGAGGTATTTGGTCGGCGCGGCCGCCGCTAGCTGATCTCGCGAGAATGGACCCCAAAGAGCCGCAATCGTCGTCACACCAGCGGCATTGCCGGCCTCGACATCATGAACTGAATCGCCGACGAAAACAGCCTCCCGCGGGTCGTATCCCAGGCGATCCAGCGCCGTCAGTACGGGCTCCGGATGAGGTTTGTGTCTCTCGCACGTGTCGCAGCCGACGATCGTCTGAAAGTGGCCGAGGATTCCGACGCGTTCGAGCCCACGTCGCGCGAGCGACTCCGTCTTGCTCGTGACGACCGCGAGCGGATGACCGTCGCGTGTCAGCCCCTTGATCGTCTCCTCGACCTCGTCATAGCATCGAACGAGATCGTCGTGATTCGCGAACTGATGCTCTCGATAGGCAGCGATGAGCTCATCGATGGCGTCGTTCTCCGATGTGTATCGTTGGAACATGGTCCTTAAGGGAGTACCTACCCCCGTGAGCCATTCCGCGTCCGTCGGCGCCGCTGCGCGACATTTTGCGAAGGCGTAGCGCATCGATTCGAGTATGAGCTCGATCGAGTCGATGAGTGTGCCGTCCAGGTCGAACAGCACCGCTGTTGGACGTGGGCGCGGAGTCCCTGTGGGGTCGGTGATCACCGCGAAGAAACTACTCGCCGTGAGGCGGGCGTCGCGACCTGGATATGTGGGGGAGAATCAAATTCGAGGCTGGACTGGCCGTGACGCGGAGTACAGATTCTGCCGACACGAAACGTAGTAATCGGATAAACCGTCTTTCAGCGGCTGGAGCACCCGGCGCGCTGTCGAGCCGGTGCCGTCCGCGCATTCCGAGAATGTTGCACCCGTTATGACCCTTCTCTTGCTTGCGAGTGCCACGGCGCTCGCTTTGTCTCACGGCCCAGATAGCACACGCCTGTCCGCAGCGAACGCGGCGGTGCGTTCTGGCGCGCCCGCCGCGGCCGACAGCCTCGTGCTGACCAAGAGCCGACGCGAGCTCGTCGTCTATTATCGCGGGGCGCCGGTGCGGGTTTACTTTGTCGCGCTGGGCCGTAGTCCGGTTGGCGATAAAGAGAGAATCGGAGATAATCGCACCCCGGAAGGGTTCTTTCATATCCAGGGGCGGAATCCCAACAGCCGATATCACCTCTCGCTGCGGATTTCCTATCCCGACGCCATGCATCGGGCGCGCGCAGCCCGGCTCGGCGTCGAGCCAGGGGGAGATATCATGATCCACGGTCTCCCTGACGAACAGGCGGCTTTCGGGCCGGCCCATCGCGACTTCGATTGGACGAACGGCTGCGTCGCCGTGACCAACAAGGAAATCGAAGAGCTCTGGCGCGTCGTCCACGACGGCACGCCAATCCAGATCAAGCCCTAAGTCGCGTTCAGTCGGCGTCGCATCGCCAACTGGTCGATCGCCCTGGAGCCGGGTTGGCATAGCCAATCCGTGGGAGCACTTGAGCGGCTCCGAGTATCAGTCCCCAGAGAACGACGAGGATCGCCGTGAGGTGACGCAGCGGCATGTGGTTCACGAAGGTCGCCGCCGCCGTCCAGATTCCAGCTATCACCAGGAGAAGAACCGCGGCGATGTAGCCGGAGAGCCGAAACCCGCACGTCGTCTCGTACGGCCAGCAGGCAATACAGACGCCGAGACAAAGAATGAGCGTCAACCTGAAATACACGCCAAGGGAAGCGGAAGCGAAATCACTCCGTTCGGCTTCCCGCCGTTCGGCGTCGCGCTGCTGACGCCGGTCAACCGGAGAGGGCTCCGGTGGCAGACCGTCGAATTCTCTCTCGATCTTTCGCAGCTCGACTGCCCAATTGATTTCGCTCAGCGGAACCTCCTGCCGCGGGGCTGAGGTTGAAGACGTCTCCGATCTCGACGGCTTGGGGGGAAGCGCGGCAACGAAGCGCACGCACTCTCACAATCGGAGGGAGGGAGGACGCCGCGTCGCGTCTGTGGGTCCCTTACGGAGCAACCACAAAAGGGGGGCGCGCCGTGTCACGGATCACGCGTCAATCAGGATCAGGCGGACGCCAGCCTGGTTTACCGATACGCGGTAATGCCCGTACGAGAGCTGAACGATTCGCGCTGATCGGTTCGCATGACCACGCAACGTCGTGCCCGTACAGTCGTCATTCGCTTGATGACCGCGACCGCCTCCGCATTTCCGACACTCGCCCACGGCCTCGCCACGCTGGACGGGTTTCCTCTTGCTGGCGCGCTTCAGATCTCGCCCGATCAGCCGGGCGTAGATTTCGATGCGCTCGAGCGCGCGCGCGCCGTGCTCGTGCAAGCGTGGCGGAACGATATCACACCGGATGAAATCACGGTCACGCAGCAGGGCGGCGTGACGATCGCCTGGCGGCGCGCGGGGTGGGCGCTCGAGCTCATCGTCGATCCGTACGCGCTCAGCGCATTTCGTCTCGACTCGCCGTCGAAAATGGTGGAATGGACTCGAGCTGGATCCGATGCCACCGTCGCGGATGCCAAAGCAGCGCTGGCCGCGATGGCCGGCGACAACGCGAAGGGCCGGCCACAGGCTGCGGCGTCGTAAGCGACGCATCGTCGAGCAGGTTGCTTCCAGCGGCGGTCGGGGCGACGATTAGAAATCGTCGCCCTGTGCTCTGGAGGAGCCCTGAAGGAAATCGTCGAACGAGTTCTCGCGCCGCTCGCCGGACTGCGGCTATGGGGACCGATGCGAGAGAGCGATGTGCTCACGCTTCAACTCGGGGAGCGGCGCGCGCATGGCGACCGGAGCATCGGTGCGTACACACTGCAGGTCGCCTGTGCCTGGCGGATCGCTGGTCCGACGCTCATTCTCGCGGGATCCGGGGACCTCTTTACACCGGCAGACCCCGACGCGGACCTCGAGAGCTTCGATTGGGACGTCGAGGGCGCGAGTTGGTGGGACGTCCGCTTGAAAGACGTTGCACGTCTTCTCGACGACGCCGTTACGGTCACCACCTTTCTCGCGGACTCTTACGGAGGAGTGCGGATTGTTTGCACGGGCGGGATCGAGATCGAGCTGTTCCCGAATAGTTCGCCGGCGCCGCACGTCGAGACGGAGTTTTGGCGACTGCTGCGCGCGGGGCAGGAGGAAGGTTGCATCATAGTGGGCAGCAACGGAATCGAACTGGTGCAGCCGACGTAAGGCTGGAATAGAACTTCCCCCTCTGGAACGCCGTAGTACGGGCGCAACTCTTCAGGAGATGGAATATGGGAAAACGTACACGACGCTCGCTCGACACCGCGCTCGAGCGTGTCATCGGACACCTGCCAGCCGAGCGGCCGCGCGAGGAAAAGAAGACCGAGAAGAGCAAGGACGAGATCATCAGTCGTCGCGATGAGCGCGGCACTCCTTACCCGGGAGATTTCCCCAATCCCCTCGGCGACCGAAACCGTGGCTGTTTCTAACGCCCCCGAGCGCGACCGGAGGAACGATGGATAGATACTCGATGATCGTGGCGCTCGGGGGGCAAGTGTGCGGCACCGTTTTCCTCATAAGCCTCGTTTGGCTATGGGTGAGTCGGCGCAAGAGCGCGGCGCTTCCGCGTGACATGGTGCAGCGAATCGACCTCCGACTCTCCGAGATGCAGCAATCACTCGATGCCGTCGCGATCGAAGTGGAGCGCATTTCGGAGGGGCAGCGCTTCACGACGAAGCTGCTTGCCGAGCGGGGGATCTCGGCGGCGGATGAGGTGAACAGCGCGCGCGAGGTGGTTGGTCGAGGGCCCGCGCGCTGACGGATGCACGACGTTCCTCGCGAATGGGTGCGCGATGAGTTCGTGATCTCGACCGATCGAGCGCGACTCGACGTCGAGCTCGTGCACGGCTACCTCGAGACGTCGTATTGGGCCGCGGGCATGCCGCGCGACGTCCTCGACCGCGGGATTGAGAATTCACTAACGTTTGGCATCTACCATCGCGACCGACAAGTCGGTTTCGCGCGCGCGATCAGCGACCTCGCGACGTACGCGTACCTCTCGGACGTGTTTGTAATCGAGGCTTATCGAGGACGGGGCCTCTCGAAGTGGCTCATGGAGTGCATCCTCGCGCACCCGGATTTGCAGGGGTTGCGGCGCTTCGCTCTCTTCACGCGCGACGCACAAGGTCTGTACGAGCGCTACGGCTTCGGCGCGGCCGGCGGGCCTTCGACGTACCTCGAGCGTCGCTGGCCTAACGTGTACACGGCGCGATCGTCGTGATGGCGGCCAACACACCGGCGCGCGCGATCGTCGGTTTCCACCTGGATGACGATTCCGATTGGGTTGCAGACCTGGCGTGCGGGCACACCGTTCACATGCGCCATGAGCCACCCTGGCAAAACCGCCCCTGGGTGCTGACCGAACAGGGCCGAGCCGGCATGCTCGGCGTCAACATCGAGTGCCGCAAGTGCGCACCATCTTGACGTGGAGTCGCGGCGACGATGCGACGTCTCGCGTCAGCGCGTCCACTATCAGTATCTTCGGGACACGCGCCGGTACTACTGCCGCGCGGAGAGGGTTGTCACTGGTCGCGAATCCAGGCCCATGGGATTGTTCCGAAAAGAGCGGGATGCGCCGCCGCGCGCCGAGCGTCCACCGCTCGAGCGGCTCGACACGCGGCTGCTGCA
Source organism: Gemmatimonadaceae bacterium (assembly GCA_036557635.1). Classification (GTDB taxonomy): domain Bacteria; phylum Gemmatimonadota; class Gemmatimonadetes; order Gemmatimonadales; family Gemmatimonadaceae; genus AG2. Next base: position 8,892 of record DATBHD010000210.1, on the reverse strand, counting down.
AAGCAGCGCGGTAACGCTGTACTACAAAAACAGTCTGTTGGCGCAGGACATCGCCTGTCTCCAGCAATTCGGCTACCGCGCGTACACCCTGGATGCGGCGACGTGGAAGAGTGCCTCGGACTTTCACGCGGATGCGAAGCGCGTGCTCGCCTTTCCGGAGTACTATTCAGCGAATCTTGCGTCGTGGATCGACTGTCTGGCGGAGCTCGCGATGCCGGAGGCGGGCGGCGCCGTTCTCCAGTTCAGGCACTTCGATGCCTTTGCGCGCGCGGATGCTCAATTCGCGCACACGCTGCTCGACAGCATCGAGTCCGCATCGCGGCGATTCTTGCTGAGTGGACGTCGGCTGCTTGCGCTCGTTCAGTCGGATGATCCGCGGATTCGGTTCGAGCGCATCGGAGCAGTCCCCGTCAACTGGAATCCACGAGAGTGGCTGGACGCCGATCGCGGACTTCGTCCGGCGTCCTGAGAGTGCATGGTCCTCGAAGCCCTGCGGGGAGGAGGAGGGATGACTCCGAACGAGAAGCGGGACACTGAGCCCTCGACGAACGACGAGCCACGAAAGGGAAAGGACGTACCCGCGTCGCCGCGGGCGCCGCGCCGTGAGGAACCAGCTCCCGACCGCGTCGAGGAAGCCGACGAAGAGAGCTTCCCTGCCAGCGATCCGCCGTCGTGGACTCCGCTATCTCCTGGTCATCCGTCGCGCGGCTCGTAACAGGAGCCTAACGCCTCGCGCGGCGTGACGTCACGCGCTCGGCGGAATGACGAGGACGACCGTATCGCCAGGAGTGACCGTAATAGATTGCGACACGGGTCCCCGCGGGGTAGCGATCGGAAGTGCCTGGAAGCGCAGCTCCTTGATACCGCGAATCAGATACGCCGGCAGGGTGAAGTACGCGTTGCTGGTACCAGTGACCGTTCCGAGCCGCACGCGATTGCTGCCTTCAGGGAGGACGAAGACGTTCATATCGGGAAAGCCCTGATTCTCGACCTTGAGAATAGTTCGCTCCGGCGTCTCCGGGGGCACTTGGCTCGAATGAACACACCCGGCCAGCGAGATGCCGGTCGCGAGGACGAGAGCGGGGACGAATCGTGGCATAGCTGAGTTCCTCGAGATGGGCGCGGGTGATTGAGCTCCGGACGACCAAGCTGTTCTGGTCGCCGCACCTCTTTGCTAGCATATTCTGCGCAATCGCTGGAATAGTTCCAGCGACGCGACCGTAGATGCGCGAGTGCCGCTGGCGCGCCTGCGCCCGACCCGAACCATAACTGGAGAGCACGCATGCAGCACGGGCTCATGTATCAGGGAAGCTTCGAGCAGAACTACACGGGACTGCAGAGAGGGACGAGCGCGTTTCGCGGAACGGATAACGTCGAGCACCCGATTCCCGCCTGGCCCGACGACGTCAACGGAGTGAAGATCGGGTACATGGAGAAGGCGGGGAAAAAGTTTTACGCCGTACGTGTGCAGTTCGAGGGAGACGACATCATTCTCCAGAACCCCGTGTTGCTGGACCCGATGCGTCACCTCGGCAACAAGCGATTCGCGCCTGAGCCAACGACGATCGCTGACTCCGTCGCCGAAACGCTGCTCGACGACCTGATGGACAAGAATCCTGAGCAACGAGACGAGCTGGCGTTGCTGATCAATCGCGTGAATCAGGTGCGCCGCGCGTCACGGTAGCAGCGTAAACACGGGCAGGAATTCAGGGCGCTCGCTCTTGCACACTTTATCGAGGCGCCCGCCAAACATGCGCCTGCAGACTGTGCGGCAAGTATCCGCCGGCGGCGTGGCCTATCGCCAAACCGTTGGTGGAGCGATTGAAGTCGCGCTGATACGTGTCGGCCCAGAGCGTTGGCAACTCCCGAAGGGACTCGTTGAAGAAGGCGAGTCGCTCGAGTCGGCCGCGGTGCGCGAAGTACGCGAGGAGGCGGGAATCACGGGGCGGATCATCGCACCACTCCAGCGCATCGAGTATTGGTACGTGGGACTCGACGCCAAGGAACAACGCGTTCGCTTTCACAAGTTCCTGCACCTCTTCCTGCTCGAGTACGAAGAAGGCGACGTTGCGCAGCACGACAATGAAGTCGACGATGCTCGCTGGGTGAGGCTGGATGAGGCGGAAGCGACGCTGGCGTTCGCGAGCGAGCGAAAGGCGATGCGCGAAGCCCGCGCACTCATCCATGCCCGCCCCGCTCCGCCAGCCTGATCAGACGTCGCCGTTTCGCCTTTGCCGAGGAAGCGACATAATTCTCCTGGCTCCCAGCGCAGCGACGACTTGGCTCGACCCCATTGGACGCTCTCGCGGAGGCGTAGATGACAGGGACAGAACCGCAGGCCATCGATCGGAACATCGAAGCCGCCGGACGCTTTCTCGATCGCGTGAAGGCACTCACGCCAGCCGAGCGCGAGCGAATCCAGAGTGAAACCTTCGGCAGCTCGGCGCACACGTCGGCGATGATGATGGTTGCCGACGAAGTGACGTCGATCAAGAACAAGGATCGGCAGGGACGGGTGAGCGCGTTTCTCGTGGATCTCGAGCGACAAGTCAACGACATGAGCTTGCCTGCCGAGCTCGGGGACCTGGTGAAGAGTGCCGCTCGTGCGATTCTGGTGCAGAATTCGACAGGGCTCGAGCGTGCATCGCGACAGCTGATGTCGCCGTTCGAGGAGGTTATGCCGGGGAAGGTGAACGCGTAACCGAGAGCGGGGGAGCGGCGTGAGTGAAGTTGCGAAGCTGATTGGAGTTCGCCGGCACGGCTCAAAGAGGTGTCTGTCCCTAAAGTTGCGCGCGATACCATTTTGGCCCTGTCCGAAAGAGCCTTCTCGACTAGATTTAGGCGTTCCCAGTCGAGATCGTCGAACCCCTCCTCGCCTTGACAATGGATGCGACGACTGCACTAGCGATATATCGGGCCGAAAAGGACAAGGCGCTTCGAGAGCGCCGCGTTTCGCACGTTCAGTTGATGGCCGAGGCGCAGGAGGCATTTCGTAAGATGCTTGCCGACGCCCAGTTAGCACGAAAGGGCGGAAGACCCAAGGGAAGCACGAACGCCGCGACTTCGGCGCCTCCCGCCGCACCCGCAACACCCGCGGTCCCGCCCGGAAAGCTGGTTCTCAAGACGTCTAAGCCATCACCGCCAAAAGGCGCTGAAAAGGTTACGGCGTCGAGCAACCATACTGCAAAGGCTCCCAAGTCAGCCAAAGTCGCGAGCACGCGAAGAGCGCCGCAAGCAACCGCGAAGCGAGCGAGCACGAAGAAAACGGCGACCGCGAAGGGCCGGGTCGTGGCGAAGTCCGCCAAACGTGCCGCAGCTCCGGCTGCTCGAAGCGGTTCGGCGAAGAAGCCAAAGGTGAGAAAGCAAGCCGCCGCGCAAGAACGCAAAGCGAAGAGCCGGAAGCGATAGCGGCGCCAAACGAGGGATCGCGCGGCGAAAAAAGGCCCCGAGTGGAAAACGCTCGGGGCTTTCTCACGTTCCTGGACTGGCGACGTGATGTCGCACGCGCGTAAGATGCGACGCGCCGCCGCCCCGGTTGATGCCAATGCAACGAGTTGATTGCCGATCGCGAGTGCGTTCTCTGTGCCGGCTTGCCGCCGTCATGAGCGGCATCGTCGCCTGCGGCAGCTCGGCGCAAAAGCAGGCGGCGCGAGACACAGGTGCAGCGACCGAAACGTCATCGGTGCCGGCGACAGCCTCCGCGACACCTGGCAAGATCGCGTGTCCAGCGAACGGTCTGTGGTCCGATTGCGCGGTGTTCGACGCGCTGGATCGGGCGGGGTTGGCGCCGCGGCACGACTCAGCGGCTGGTGCGATCACTGCACCGCCGCTCACCCAATCCGGGACGCGAATCCTCATCGGCAGCGCGGCGCTCGAGGTATTCGTTTATCCGAATGCGGCCGCGCGGCAGCGCGATGAGGCGCGACTCGACAAAAGCAGGTTCATCGAGCCGGCCGACGAGCCAACGCTGCGTGGCGAGGCGACGCTCATTCGCAACGTGAACCTTCTCGCGATTCTGCACAGCCGCAACGATCATCAGCGAGAGCGCGTGTCCGACGCGCTCTCGGCTGGCCTGCCCCAATCCTACCGCGCCCCCAAATGAGCCAGACATGCCTAACGCGGCGAGTCGTTTGCCTCGTCGTGATGGTCGCCGCGATTCTCGTCAGCTGCAGTCGCGGCGAGGGGCCGTTGATCACGCCAAGCGACGGGGAGCTCGCGCAGCCGGCGCCGGACAGCTTCCGCGTGGATCTGGAGACCTCGCGCGGCAGGGTCACGGTTCTGGCGCGCCGTGCGTGGGCGCCTCACGGCGTCGACCGCTTCTACTACCTCACGAAGCATCATTACTACGACAGCACGTACTTCTTCCGGGTGATCGAGAATTTCGTGGCCCAGTTCGGAATCTCGGGCAAGCCGGCTGTGAACGAAGCGTGGGAGTCTCGGCGGATTCCGGACGATTCCGTGCGACACTCCAACACGCGAGGCACGGTCGCGTTCGCGAGTGAGGGGCCGAACACCCGTACGGTGCAGCTGTTCATCAATCTGAAGGACAACCCGAAGCTCGACACCTATGGGAGCGGCTTTCCACCCATCGCCGAGATCACCGATGGGATGAACGTGGCCGCGTCGCTCTTCGACGGCTACGGTGAAGGTCCTCCCGCCGGTCTCGGGCCGCGTCAGGATTTGCTCATGGGTCAGGGCAACGACTATGTGCGGCGCTACTTTCCAAAACTCGATCTGATTCAGCGCGCGACCGTCGTCCAGGAATGGCGATGACGGTCGGGTTGCGGCCCGACGCGCGGCCGGCACTCGAGCCTCCGAGCGCGACGGCCGCCGAGGCGGCACGCGTCGAGCAGCGCAGCTCGGCATTCAAGAAGCAGCTCGGCCTGCGGGATCTCGTACTGCAGCAGATCGTGTACGTGGTCGGCATCGTATGGGTCGGTGCGGCCGCAAAGCTCGGCCAGTCCCACATCGTGTTTTGGCTCGCGGCAATGCTGCTCTTCTACCTGCCGCAAGCGGCGGTCGTGATCCACCTGAGCCGCGTGCTGCCGCTCGAGGGCGGGCTCTATCAGTGGACGAAGCTCGGATTCGGCGAAGCGATCGCGTTCATGGTCGCGTGGAATCTCTGGATGTATGCGGTGGTGCTGATCGGCAGCATCGGGCTCGTCATCGCGTCGAATCTCTCGTACGCGTTCGGCGTGCCGTGGATGGCCACCAGCAAACTGTTCATCACCGTCGTGAGCTGTACGCTGATGGCGGCACTGATCGGGCTCGGCGTACTCGGACTCGGGGTGAGCAAGTGGCTGCATAACGCGGGAAGCGTCATGCTGCTGATCGCCTTCGCCGTGCTCATCGGGTTGCCATTCGTTCAGGTCGCGCGCGGGGCACTGCCCTCGTATCACCCATTCGCGGTCGCGATGCCGGCATTGACGCTCCTGAGCTTGAACATCTTCGGCAAGCTGGCCGTCGGGGCGCTGAGCGGCTTCGAATATGTGGCGGTACTGGCGGGCGAGTGCCGGGATCCCGAACGCACGATCGGACGAGCGACGCTGATCGCGGCGCCGATCATCGCTGTGATGTTCATTCTGGGGACGAGCGCCGTGCTCGCATTCAGCTCGCCGGCGCAGGTCGATCTCATCGCGCCCATCCCGCAGACGATCACGCGCGGCTTCGGCACGTTAGGCATCGCGTCGATCGTGGCGCCGCTGGCGATCCTGATGCTCACGTCACGTCTGGTCGCAAACTCGAGCATCGTCTTCACGGGTAATACGCGAATGCCGATGGTCGCCGGATGGGATCGCCTACTGCCAGCGTGGTTCACGACACTGCACCCGCGTTTTCGGACTCCGGTGAATTCGATCCTCTTCGTGGGCGCGGTGTCGCTGGCGTTCGGGCTCGCCGGGATTGTGGGGGTGGGAGAGCAGGAGGCGTTTCAACTCTTGGACAACGCGGCTGGTATTCTCTACGGTCTCACGTACCTCGCGCTCTTCGCGCTGCCGTTGTTTGCGTCGCGCGCCGCGGGCAACGTGCTTCCGCGGGGGACCGTCGCGCTGAGGATCGCGGCGTGGGCGGGTTTCGCGACGACGCTGCTGTACGTGGTGTTGTCGATCTTTCCCATCATCGACGTGCCGAGCTGGCGCGCGTTCGCGGTGAAGATCTCCAGCGTCGTCATCGGATTGAATGTGCTCGGTTGGCTGGTGTACGCCGCTGGTGGACGCCGGCGCGACCGATCGTGGCGGGGGGAAGCCGAGCAGGAGCTGGCACGATGAATCTTGGAATGGTCCGGATCGGGCTCGGCGGCATGCTGATCGCGTGCACCCTTTCGCGCGCGGCGTCGGCTCAGTCTGGACGCGTTGGCGAGTCTTCGTGCGACTCCGTTCTCCGCGCGGCGTCGGTCGATTCGGTCGACGTCACGGCGCGCGCGTATCTCGTTAGGCGCGATGGCGGGATATTGCCGCCGCGCGTACGCACGCTGCTGCTCGAGTCGTTTGTCGAGTACTTCAAGCCACCCGCGCCGCTTCAACTTCCCGTTTTCAGTCCGGCGGCGACGATGCTGCGCATGCTGCGACCCGAGCATCTGGGGAGAGATAGCGTGTCGCAACGCGAGCCGGTGCTCTATGGCGTTTACGACTTTTCGCTGTTTCGCGGCGGCGTGATCTCGAGGGTCGTTACGACGGTTCCCACCATGACTCCCGGGTTCGACGCGAGCGTGCTGGCGGCCCTCAACGCTTGGGTTGCGGACAGCATCGCGGCGCTGGTGACACGTGCTCTCGACGTCGACGTCGTGCAGCTGGAGCTGCGAATCACCACGGGGCCGGGGGATTCGCGATTTCGCGTGCCTCCCGCGACAGTGTTCAGAGCGAACTTTCCACGTTTGAAAATGATCGACGCGAAAGTGAGCGGTGTGCCGCCCCTTGCGGAGTATCCCGACGAGGAGCGTGACGAAGGCCTCGACGGCGAAGTACTGCTGCGCGTCGTGATCGACGCGAGCGGCGCGGCGGTGATTCCAACCATGGAAGTGGTGCACGCGACATCGCCGTCGTTCGCGCTCGCGGCGGCGCGCACGCTGGCGCGCTACCATTTCACGCCGGCGCATGTTGGTAAATGCCGGGTTCCTCAGGTGATGGAAGTGCCCTTCTGGTTCTCGCTGCGCCCCTGACCTCGGTCGGTTCGGCGCCGCTCTCGGGAGGTGCGGCCACTCGCGGCGAGAGAGCCCGTTTCGGCATTGACAGTGTGGTGACGTCTGCGTCACTTACGCGCACCTCGAGCCAAGACAGGAGGGCTGACCGAGATGGCTCACGCACCGCTGCCGCTGTATCGACGGGGTTTCGGCGAGACGATGCGCCGCGACGCCTGGTGGATTCAGCCGATCGTCGTGTTCACGCTGCTCTCGAGCTTCGTTGTGTACGCCACGTGGGCGGCTTTCCAAAACGCAAACTACTGGTACGGCTCGTACCTCTCGCCGTTTTATTCGCCGGAGCTTTTCGGTAACTCGCCGCACGCGCTCTTCGGGTCGAAGCCGACATGGTGGCCCTCGTGGCTCTTCTTCTCTCCGGCGCTGATCATCCTGCCCTTCCCGGGACTGTTTCGCGTGACGTGCTACTACTATCGCGGAGCATACTACAAAGCGTTCTGGGCGGACCCGCCGAATTGCGCCGTTGGTGAGCCGCGGAAGTCCTACCTCGGTGAACGCACCTTTCCGCTCATCCTCCAGAACATTCACCGGTATTTCCTGTACGTGGCGCTGCTGTTCCTGGTGATTCTGGCGTCGGATGTGTGGAAGGCGCTCTGGTTCGCCACGCCGACGGGAGGCCGCGAATTCGGCGTTGGCGTCGGCACACTCGTGCTCGCCGCGAACGTCGTGCTCCTCAGCTGCTACACGCTGGGATGCCACTCATTTCGCCATATGGTCGGCGGCTTTCACGATGAGCTCTCGAAGCACCGATCACAGCAGGTCGCCTACGACTGCGCGAGTTGCCTGAACCGATGGCACATGCGCTGGGCCTGGATGAGCTTGTTCATGGTGGCGTTCGCCGATGTCTACGTGCGGCTGTGCGCCATGGGCGTGTGGCGGGATTGGCGGATTCTGTGAGGGGCCAGAGGCCAGGGGAATAGGGGCTACGCTTAGATGAGTGAATACGAAACAATAGATCACGACGTGCTGGTCATCGGCGCCGGTGGCGCGGGGTTGCGCTCGGCGATCGAGGCGGCGGCGAACGGCGTCAAAGTGGGTCTGGTGTGCAAATCGCTCCTCGGCAAAGCGCACACGGTGATGGCGGAGGGGGGCGCGGCCGCGGCGCTCGGCAACGTCGACGATCGCGACAGCTGGCGCGTGCATTTCGCCGACACGATGCGGGGCGGCCAGTACGTCAACAATTGGAGGATGGCCGAGCTGCATGCGAAGGAGGCGCCGGACCGCATCAAGGAGCTCGAAGCCTGGGGCGCGCTGTTCGATCGAACGCCCGACGGGCGAATCCTCCAGCGGAATTTCGGCGGGCACCGCTATCCGCGACTTGCGCACGTCGGCGACCGAACCGGTCTGGAGATGATCCGCACGTTGCAGGACCACGGCATTCATCGCGGAATCGACGTGCACATGGAATGCACCGTGACCACGTTGCTGAAGGATGGCGACCGCGTCTCGGGAGCCTTCGCGTACGATCGAGAGCGCGGCCGATTTCGGCTGTTCCGCGCGCGTGCCATCGTGCTCGCGACAGGGGGTGTGGGACGCGCGTTCAAGATCACGTCGAACAGCTGGGAGTACACCGGCGACGGTCACGCCCTCGCGTACCGCGCGGGCGCCGCGCTGCAGGACATGGAGTTCATACAGTTCCATCCAACCGGAATGATCTGGCCTCCGAGCGTCCGCGGTATTCTCGTCACCGAGGGTGTGCG
>DATBHD010000209.1:0-17686 GCA_036557635.1 Gemmatimonadaceae bacterium | reverse complement strand
GGGCTCCGCGCAGTGAGGCGCGCGCAGTCCCTGCTTACGACCCGAGGTTTTCGTGCCGAATATCGCTTCCGCGAAGAAGAACATGCGTAAAACGCGCGCCGCCACGGTGCGCAACCGCGCGCAGCGCTCGGCGCTTCGCACTGCGCTCAAAAAGGCAAACGCTCCCGGCTCGTCGGCCGAGGCCAAGCTGCAGGCCGTGAAGCTCCTCGACCGCGCGGCCCGCAAGGGACTCATTCACAAGAACGCTGCGGGCCGGCGCAAGAGCAGGATCGCAAAGGCTAGCTAACTCGAGCGTTCAATCAGGGCCCCGCGCAATGCGGGGCTTTTTGTTTTTCGGGTCTTTCCGGGAAGGGCCACGGTTTGCCACTCGGCGGCCGGTGAAGGCCCCTTCGTTGGGAAAGATCTCAATCCTGAACCGCAGAGGAACAGAGGACGCGGAGGAACTGCTAAAACTTGTTGACGAGCCGTTTGATACCATCTCGCATGTGGACCACGTTGAAATTGAGCAGGAGCCCCAATCGCCTGTTACTGAGTTTCAGGAAAGACAGCAGCTTGGCATCGTAAACTGGATGCAATTTCCTAACGACTTTGAGCTCCACCACAACGGCGTCCTCCACCAGTTGGTCCATGCGATACGCGACGCGGATGCGAACACCTTTGTAGACGATTGGCACCGGCACTTCCAGTTCGACCATGAGCCCACGCAATCGCAGCTCTTGAGCGAGACACTTGCTGTAAGTGCTTTCGAGTAGTCCTGGTCCAAGAGCAGAGTGAACGCACATGGCTGCATCCACAATTTGACCGCTGATGTAATTCAAATCCTTCGCTGCCACATTCGTACCCCGAAGTTTTCTCAGAGAACGATCTCGGTATTCCTCGTCGAGCCGTCATCATTTCGCAAACCCCAGCAACAAAAGAATGCTCATCAGGCCTCTGCGTTCCTCCGCGTCCTCTGTTCCCCCGCGGTTTCAGGATTGGGATCTTTCGTAACCGGGGAGCCTTCCCCGGCCGCCGAGTTGCCAATCGTGCCCCGTTCGTACGTCGGAGTGCTCTCATTTTTCTGACGGCTGCAGTGTCGATAGGTTTGACGGCCGTCACACTGCCGCCAGTTCGGCTCCGCACCGCTCACAGTACCACTCCGTCGGGTAGTTCATCGTGCCGCACTCCTGGCACTTGAGCGTTTTGTGACGTTCCGGACCACCTTGCGACTTGAGCTCGATTGGATTGCTCTCGGTGACGTTCGCGGCCAAGGGATTCTGCGTGTTGCCGGGTTTGGGGGTGCCGACTCCCTTGAGCAGCGATTCCGCCTCGCCGTCCTCCCGAAGATTGCCCTGCGCCCGCTGATTGACGCGCTTCAACAGCGTCTCCGCCAAATCGGGAGCGCCCTCGAGCTCCTGCTTCGGCGGCTCCTGGCCCGACGGCTGGCCGCCCGCGGCGGGCCCACCGCCGACGACGGAATTCAGGAACGCGAGCTCGTCCATCGCCGAGCCACTGTTGGCGGGCGTCGCCGGTGGAACGGAGCCGTTGCGCGACGGGGTGGCGGCGCGAATCTGGTCGAGGTTCACCGGTCGAGAGACACGCGGCGACGAAGTCGAGCTGTTGGACGCGGTCATGGCGGCGCCGGCCTGACCGGTGACCATCGTCAGGATCTCTTTCGCCTGCGCCAGCATCGCCCGCGCCTGGGCCTGCGCTTCGGTGAGGCGCGCGATGCCCTCGTCGCACTCGCGCGCCTTGACGTTCCAGTCGGCGACGCTCAGCTCACCGACCTGCATGCGCAGCTCCGATTCGGCGCGCACGTCCTTGAGCCGCTGCGCTTCGGCTCCGAATTGCGTCAGGCGCGCGTTGACCTGGTCCACGTGCGACTTCAAGGCTGCGCTGCGCGCGAGGAGCTGATCGGTGATCGCTTTGAGTCGATTGGCGTAGTCGCCGCGCACGCGCTGATAGACGTGATCGGGCGTGCTCGCCTTGCGCGCGTCGAGCGTCGCAAGCCAGTTCTCGATGCGCTGGCGCTCGAGGATCAGAGCCGCAACGTTCTCGAGACCGGGCTGTTCCTTCATTCCGGATCCGAGTAGCGCTTCGTTGCGCCGCTCTCGTTCGGGCTCGAGGCCCGTCGCCTCAGCTCGAGCAGAACGTCTCGCTCAGTGTCGGTCAACGTCGACACGTGGCCTAACGCTCGAGCCGAAAAGAGTATCTGCGCCGCATGCTCGAGGCTCTCCATGCGCTGATGCGCGATGGAGAGCGTCGATCCATATGAGGTGGCGCCGTGGTTCGCCATCAGGAATGCGTCGTGAAGCTGAAGAAATGGTTCGATCGCGTCGGCGAGCGCTGGGCTGCCGGGAGTCGCGTAAGGAACCAGCGGCACGCCACCGATGAGCACGAGTATTTCGGGGAGCACCGGCGCCATGAGATCGCCGCCCGAAACGGCAAGTGCCGTCGCGAACGGTGGATGCGCATGGACCACAGCTCCGACGTCGCGTCGTAGCTGATAGATGCGCAGATGCACCCCCAACTCGGACGATGCCCTTCCGGACCCCGCAACGGGCTTTCCGGTAGCGTCGACTATCACCAGATCGGCTTCGACGACGTCGGTTTTCGAGGCCCCGGCGGGGGTAATGAGGATGGATCCGTCGTCGAGGCGGGCAGACACATTGCCCTCCCCCCCAGCGATGAGGCCGCGCTCGTACAGGCGACGGCAGACGCGGACGACCTCGCGGCGCAACGCCTGCTCGACCACGCTCCCGCTCACTCCGCGAGGCGATAGATGACGCGGCCGTCGACGACCGTCAGGTGAACGCGGCCGGTGAGCTTCCGGTCCGCATACGGCGTATTGCGGCCCTTAGAACGGAACCGAGCTGGATCGACCGTCCATTTCTCGGCAGGATCGAAGACGGTGACGTCCGCGATGTTACCGCGCCTCAACGTGCCGCCGGCGAGCCGAAAGATGCGCGCGGGCTCGCAGGACATTCTGGCGACGAGGGTCGGGAGATCGACGATGCCCGAGGCGACGAGCCAGGTGACGTTCACCGCGACCGCGGTCTCGAGGCCGACGATGCCGTTAGGCGCGTCGGCGAACTCGCGCTCCTTCTCGTCGTAGTGGTGCGGCGCGTGATCGGTGGCGAGGACGTCGATCGTTCCGTCGCGTACCGCCTGCTGGAGCGCTTCGACGTCGGCGGCGGTGCGAAGCGGCGGGTTCATCTTCGCGTTGGTGTTGTACCCCTCCACCGATTCTTCGGTGAGCGAGAGGTGATGGGGGCACGCCTCGGCGGTGACATTGACGCCCCGCTCCTTCCCCCAGCGAATCAGCTCGACCGAGCCGCGCGTACTCATGTGGCAGAGGTGGACGTGCCCGCCGGTCCGCCGTGCCAGCAGGATGTCGCGGATGGCCATGATCTCCTCCGCCTCGTTAGGCACGCCCTTGAGGCCGAGTCGAGCGCTCACGATCCCCTCGTTCATCGCGCCCCCCTGCGCCAACGTCGGCTCCTCGCAGTGGTCGGCGACGGGAATGCCGAAGGTGCGCGCATATTCGAGCGCCGTGCGCATGAGATGAGCGCTCGCCACCGGCTTGCCGTCGTCGCTCACCGCGACCGCCCCCGCTCCGACCATCTCGCCGAACTCGGCGAGCGCCTCGCCCCGCTGGCCTAGCGAGATCGCGCCGATTGGATAGACGCGGGACGCGCCCGCGCGCGCCGCTTGGCGGATGATGAAGCCGACCGCCGCCTGATTGTCGGTGACGGGATCGGTGTTCGGCATCGCGCACACGGCGGTGAAGCCGCCGGCGGCGGCGGCGCGCGCGCCGGTCGCGATCGTCTCGACGTCTTCGCGACCGGGCTCGCGCAAGTGACAATGCACGTCGATGAAGCCAGGGGCGACGACGCGTCCCGCGCAATCGATCGTCTCGACGTCGTCACGGGCGCCGACGTCGATCGCCGTGCCTAACGCTTCGACGATATTGTCGGCGATGTACAGATCGCCGATCACGTCCATCTTCTGCGACGGATCGACGATGCGCCCGCCGCGCAGCAGAAGCGACTTGCTCACCGGCTTCCTCCGCCCTTCGCGACTTCGGCCAGCTCCGGTTTGCCGCCGGAGAGTAGATAGAGCACGGCCATGCGCACGGCGACGCCGTTGGTCACCTGATCGAGAATCACGCTGAAGGGCCCGTCGGCGACGTCGGAGTCGATCTCGACGCCGCGGTTCATCGGGCCGGGGTGAAGAATGAGCACGTCGCGCGGCGCGCGCTCGAGGCGTTCGCGCGAAACGCCGAAGACTCGATTGTACTCACGGAGCGATGGGATATAACCAGCCTGCATTCGCTCCAGCTGCAGTCGGAGCACGTTCAACGCGTCCGCCCATTCGATCGCGTCCTCGATGCGATCGAAGACCTCGACATCGAGCTCGTCGATCGCGTTAGGCAGGAGCGAGCGCGGCCCACACACGGCGACGTGCGCGCCGACCTTCTTGAGTCCCCAGATGTTCGATCGCGCCACGCGCGAGTGGAGAACGTCGCCCACGATGCAGACCTTCACACCGGCGAGGCGCTTGAAGTAATCGCGCAGGGTGAGCAAGTCGAGCAATCCCTGCGTCGGATGTTCGTGCGTCCCGTCGCCGGCGTTGATCACGTTCGACTCGATCCGCTCGGCGAGAAACTGCGCCGCGCCGGATGCACCGTGGCGAATGACGACCATATCGATGCGCATCGCCTCGAGATTGCGCGCCGTGTCGACGAGCGTCTCCCCCTTCTGCACGCTCGACCCCGTCGAAGCGACGTTCACGGTATCGGCCGAGAGACGCTTTTCCGCGAATTCGAATGAGATACGCGTCCGCGTCGATGCCTCGAAGAAGAGATTGACGATCGTCGCGCCGCGCAGCGTCGGGACCTTCTTGATCGCGCGCTCGCTGATCTCCTTGAATGGCTCCGCCGTGTCGAGGATGAGCGTGATTTGCTCACTCGTCAGTGGCTCGAGCCCGAGCAGGTCTTTACCGAGCGGAGGGGCGGCCAGGCCGCTCACGCCGTGTCCTCGCGGTCGCTCAAGATGACGGCGTCTCGCTTATCGAGCTCCTCGACCAGGACGTCGATGCGCTGTCCGGGTGGACACTCGACGCGTTTGCCGACGATGTCGGGTTGAATCGGTAGTTCTCTGCCTCCACGATCTATGAGCACGGCCAAAGCTATCCGCTTTGGCCTGCCGAAATCGGCCAGCTCATCGAGCGCGGCGCGCACGGTGCGGCCGGTGTACAGCACGTCGTCGACGATGATGACGGCGCGGCCGTCGACATCCGCGGGAATGTCGGTGGGACCGACAACGGGACGTGGCCCGACCGTCTGCAAATCATCGCGGTAGAGCGTGATGTCCAGCGCCCCCAGCGGGACCTTGGCTTTCTCGCGATCGGCGATGTTCGAAACGATTCGCGCCGCGAGTTGAACTCCGCGGCGCTGAATTCCGACGATGATGAGGTCGTCCGTTCCCGCATTCAGCTCGACGATTTCATCGGCCATCCGGCGCAGCGCGCGATCGACCGCGCGTGCGTCGAGAACAGTGGATTGCTTGGGCGGCATGACGCCGGAATATGTCAAGGCCGGGCGGGTAATGAAAGCTGGGCACTCAGCCGACGCGAAGCGTCAGCGCGCCGTCGTCGATTCCGACTTGGCCGCCTTGCGCGGAGATCAAATGCGACGCGAGGATCAGGGGCGCGCTCCCGACCGGTTCGCCATCCTGATCGGGGCGCACATCGGCCGGCACGGAGGCGCGTGCTCGCGCGCCCGTGCTCACCGGCGCGATGCGGATCACGGCGCTCGATCCAGCGCGCGCCGTCGAGATGCGCAGCGAGTTGGAGCCGCTCGATTCCGCGGCGGAGTCGGCGAGGAACAGCGCGAGCGCCTCGGCGAGTCGCGCGCGGTCGGCGACGACGCGCGGGAGTCCCGGCTCGAGCGACGTTTCCGTTCGTGCGCCGCGTCGCTCGGCGACGGCGCGCGCGACGGGGAGCACCGAGCGAACGACGTCGTTGATCTGAACGAGCTCGCGCTGAATCGGCAGCGCGTCGCGATCGATGTCGGCGACCTGGCCGAGCCTTCGAAGCGCGAGATCGATCGCGTCGGCTGCGGTGCGTGCGTCGCGCAGCAGTTCTTCCTGATTTTCGTTCAAGTCGCCGAAGCGGCTTTCCAATAGTATCTGCAGCGGGAGGCGAACCTGGTCGAGCTGCGCGAGCGTGTCGCTCACGACGCCGGCGAGCATCGTCGCCTCTTGCTGGAGCCGCGCGGCGGCCAGGGCGTCGCTGCGCGCGCGGTTGGCCTCGGCGGCGGTCAGCGCCGAGTCGAGTTTGCCGACTGCGCGCTCGATGCGGTCGAACTCGTCGGTGCGCTCACTGCCGCCCGCGACCTTGCTCGTGGACCGGGCGAGGCGAGCGAGTCGTTCAGCGAAATACGTCGCGTTCGCCCAGGCGACGACCATCGACACGAGGGTGAGCACCGTTGCGACGATCAGTATCGTGCGCGGAGCGGTGCGTCCGTACTCGCCGTAGTAGAACAAGCCCACCACGAGACCGACAGCGAGCATCGACGGGAGCACACCGGCGGCGAGCCGCCAGGCAATCGCGCGCGAGACGCGGCGCTTGATGAAGGGCGGGGTCATTCGTCGCTCCCAATCTCGACGCGTCGCTCGCGCTTTTCCGACCTGAGCTCGGCCTCGTCGGCGCCGGAAACGACGAGGACGTCGAGGCCGGTGTGTCCCGCCATGAGGCGATCGACGATCGACCCGCGACGCAGCCGGTACCATCGCGAGCGGCGCGTTTCGCCGACGATCGCCAAGGTTACGCCGCGCTCGGCGGCGAAGCGGATGAGCGTTTCCGCAACATCGCTGCCATCGAGCTTGACGACCTCAGCGCCTAACGACTGAGCAAGTTGGATATTGTCGACGAGATGGCGTTGGATCGTGCTGTCGATTCGATCGGCGCGCTCCTCGGGGAGCTGGACGTAGACACAGAACCAATCGGAGTTGAGCCGGCCGGCGATGCGGCTGGCCTTGCGCAGGAGCACGCGAGAAAGTGGTGGATCGCTCGAGAGGCACGCCATGACGCGATCGACCGTCCGCCGAGCCGTCGTCCCGCCATTCTCCTGACGGCGCACGATCTCCTCGCGCGAGCGATCGACGGAGCTGGCGACCTCACGCAGCGCCAGCTCGCGGAGCGTCGTCAGGTTCTCGTCGGTGAAGAAGTTCGCGAGCGCGGTCTGGATCTTGTCGGGATGATAGATCTTCCCCTCTTTCAGCCGCTGGCGCAGATCCTCCGCCGAGATGTCGAGGTTGACCACCTGGTCCGCCTGGCCGACGACCCAGTCCGGCACCGTTTCGCGAATCGTAACGCCCAGCTCCCGCTCGAGCACGTCGTTCAGCGACTCGAGATGCTGCACGTTGACGGCGGTGATGACGTTGATGCCCTCGTCGAGGAGATGGAGGACGTCTTGCCAGCGCTTGCCATTGCGCGCGCCGGGCACGTTGGTGTGCGCGAGCTCGTCGACGATGGCAACTTGCGGCCGGCGCGCGACGACCGCGTCCACGTCCATCTCCTCGAGGGTGACGCCTCGGTACTCGATCTTCTTCCGAGGCACGACCTCGAGATCCCGGATCTGCGCTTCGGTCTCGGCGCGATTGTGTGTCTCCACGTAGCCGACGACGACATCCACGTCGCGGCGTTTGAGATCGTGCGCTTCCTGAAGCATCCGAAACGTCTTTCCCGTTCCGGCGGCGGAACCGATGTACACCTTGAGCCGACCGCGCTCCCGCTGTCGCATGAGCGCGAGAAAATCGGAGCTACCCGCGACGCGCGCCGGATCGAGACGTCGCTCCCAACCCATGCCTGCGTCGGAGCGCCGCGATCCCCCACCGCTCGAGTCGGCGGCGCCAGGCGTCGCCTCGGGCGGTCGAGCAGAGCGGCGGGTGTCGTCGGACATTGTTTCGGTCACGAAGTGGCTAGGTCCAAGGAGACACCGACGACAGACGTCCGTCGGAAATCTCGCGCCGTTGGGCCTTCGATGCTGGTGGTCTTCGATATCTTCTGCCAGCCGGTCGCACAGTTAACGTAGACCACTTCGGCCCGGCCGGCGCAACCGCCTAGCCATCGCGCTGTTGCGCGGGCCCTGACACACATGCCCCATCAAGGCACCCTGGTCCTTCTGCTCGTCGTCGCCACGATCGTCTCCCTGGCGGCACGTCGACTCCGGCTCCCCTACACCGTCGTGCTGGTGATCGCGGGCCTCGCGCTGGGTGCAACCCATGCGCTCGCCGCGCCGACACTCACCCGCGAGTTGATGTTCGGCGTCCTGCTCCCCGCCCTCGTGTTCGAGGCGGCTTTTGATCTGGACATCGAGGAAATTCGGCGCGACGTCGTCACGCTCGCATGGCTTGCGGTGCCCGGCGTCGTCGCGGTGATCGTGATCGTCGTCGTCGCGCTTCGGCCACTCCTCGAGCTGCTCGGCGCGCCCGCGGTGACGATTCCGACTTCGTCGGCGGCGCTGATCTTCGGGGCCCTGATCTCGGCCACCGATCCGGTGGCCGTCGTCGCGCTGTTCCGCGCGCTCGATGCGCCTCGTCGCCTGCAGGTGATCGTCGAAGCTGAGAGTTTGTTCAACGACGGCACGGCGATCATCTTCTTCACGCTCGCGCTGGCAGCGGGGGCCGATGGCTCCGGACTCACGGCGACAACCGTGACCGACTTCTTCTACATCATTGGCGGGGCAATCATCGTCGGCGGCGTGATCGGCTTCGTGTCGGCGGAGGCGATGCGCCGTCTGTACGAGCCGACGCTCGAGGTGTTGCTCACCACGATTGCCGCGTACGGATCTTTCGCCGCCGCCCAAGGCGTCGGCGCGTCCGGCGTGATTGCGACGGTGATCGCCGGACTTCTCTGTGGAAGCCGATCGGGCCGGAGCGGAATGTCCGCCATGGCGCGAATCGCGACGGCGACCTTCTGGCAATACGCCGCGTTCGTGCTCAACTCGCTCGTGTTTCTGTCCATTGGATTGATGGTGCAAATTCCGACCTTGCTCGAGCACTGGCGACTCATCGTCGCCGCGTATCTGGTCGTCACGCTTTCGCGCGCCGTCGTGACGACGGGAATCGTTGCCCTGCTTCCCGACCACCTCCGCCTCCCTCGCCGATGGACCGCGATACTGTCGTGGGGAGGGCTGCGTGGGGCGCTCTCGATGGTGCTCGCTTTGAGCATTCCGGAGTCGGTGCCGCAGCGTGAGCTGATCGTGACGATGACGTTTGGCGTCGTCATCCTCTCGATCTTCGTCCAGGGCATCACCGTCAGTCCGGCGTTGAGATGGCTTGGGCTCTACAGACCCGGCCTTGCGCAGGGTGGCTACGCCAAGACGCAGGCGGCGTTGCTCAGCGTGCACTCGTCGCTCGACAGCGTCGACCGCACAGGCAGCATGGTGGCCACCGATGACGAAATGCGCCGCGCGCTCGCCGCCGAGTACGACGAGCAGCTCGGGCATGCGGAGCAAGAGTTGATCGAGCTCGCGAGTCAGCTCGGTGGAGGTGAGGCGGGGACGCGCGCTGCCCGGCATCTGCTGGCCAGCACCGAAAGGCAGCGTGTCATCGAGGCGTTCCGATCGGGCGCCATCACGCCAGATCAACGCGACCGCCTCCTGGCCGAGTTGCAGCGCCGCTGGTGGGACGACGGCGCATCCCCGCGGTCCAAGTGATCCTCCGACGGCCTCAAGCTTCGTTAGGCGCGACGTCACGGACGTGATGGCTATCGGAATCGTCAAAGCTCCACTCGCGTTCCGAGCTCGACAACCCGGTTGGCAGGGATGCCGAAGTATAGCGTCGCGCTTCGGTCGTTCCGCTTGAGTAGCTCGAACAGCTTGACACGCCAGCGACGCATGCGCCCTGCCGCGGGACTCGAGGGCGGGATGACGGTCACTCGTCCGAGGTAGTAGGTCGTGCGCGCGGGATCGTCGCGAATTCCGTCTCGCGCAGTCGCGTCATAGCGCGACGCTGTCTTCGCCATCGCCTTTGGCACATCCGGCTGCTCCATGAACCCGTAATGCGCGACGACGGAATGAAAGCCGAGGGTGAGGTCGGTCACGTCGATCCGCTGCTCCTCGCTCACGCGCGGCACGTCCTCCGTGATGATGGTGAGCAACACGACCGTTTCGTGAAGCACCTGATTGTGCTTGAGGTGATGAAGGAGCACGAGCGGAACGACACCGGTGTCGGCGGCGAGAAAAACGCCAATCCCGCGAATCCGATGTGGCGGATTGAGCGCCAGACTCTCGAGAAAGTCCCCGAGTGGGAATGCGCGCTCTCGCGTCGCCGCCGTGAGCAGCCCCGTGCCGACATACCAAGTCGACATCGCCACGAACACCGCGGCGCCGATGACGAGCGGGAGCCAGCCACCGTCGACGATCTTGAAGGCGTTCGCAGCGAGGAACGAAAGATCAGCAATTGCGAACACTCCAGCGACGGCCGCCACGCGCCACCTGGGCCAGTGCCAGTGCAGCCGAGCAACACCAGCGAACAGCAAAGTCGTGATCGCCATGGTTGCCGAGACGGCGAGGCCAAACGCGGCGGCGAGTCTATCCGAGGAGCGGAACGCGAGCACGATCGCGACCGTTGCCGCGAGGAGCACCCAGTTCAAGCCCGGGAGATAGATCTGCCCTCTGGTCGCTCCCGACGTGTGCACCACGTGGACGCGTGGGGCGTAGCCGAGCTGCGCCGCCTGCTGGGTGAGCGAGAAGACCGCTGCGATGAGAGCTTGGGACGCGATGATCGTCGCCGCCGTCGCGAGCGCGACCATGGGGTACAGCGCCCAGGGCGGCACCATCGAGTAGAATGGGCGGCTCGCCGCCGCCGGGTCTTTTAATAGAAGAGCGGCCTGGCCGAGGTAGCTCATCACCAAAGCTGGTAAAGCAAGGAAGTACCATGCGAGACGAATCGGCATCGGGCCGAAGTGGCCCATGTCGGCGTAGAGCGCCTCGCCTCCCGTTAGGCAGAGCACGACGGCGCCGAGCGCCAAAAAGCCCTTCGCTCCGGCGTGAGCAAAAAATCGAACGGCGTGGACGGGATTCACCGCGTCGAGCGCGGCCGGATTCTCGGCGATGGAGCGCACGCCGAGGACGGCGATGACAATGAACCACGCGGCGAGGATAGGGCCGAAGATCGCTCCCACACGACCCGATCCGCGCGACTGAAGCGAGAACAACCCGATGAGGATCACGATCGTGAGCGGTACGACGTACGGCTGAAAGGCGGGCGTCGCGATCTGGAGTCCTTCGATCGCGCTCAGAACCGAGATCGCCGGCGTGATGACTCCGTCGCCGTACAACATCGCCGTGCCAAGCAAGGCGACGCCAATGAATAGCGACGCTCGGCGCACCGGGAGTCTGTGCTCGCCAATGAGCAGCGCGAGCAAGGCGAGTATGCCCCCTTCGCCGCGATTGCCGGCGCGCATGAGGACGGCCACGTACTTGATGCTCACCACGAGCACGAGCGACCAGAGAAACAACGACACGATGCCAAGCACGTTCTCTGGGCTCGGCGGAACGCCACGCCCCCCATGGAATGCTTCCTGGAGGGCGTACAGCGGACTCGTGCCGAGGTCGCCGAAGACGACACCGAGTGCGGAGAGCGCGAGAAAAACGAGCGACGCGCCTGCCGCGCGCCCAGGCTCTTCGTATGGCCCGACGGCCCCGGCGGGCGGCTTAGCGGCGACCTGATCGAGCGACACGGCCAGCGATCATTTTTGCAAGAGTACTAATCGTCAGCCTCCGGTCAGCCTAGATCAGATTATCGCGCGAGATCCAACTTCCCATCGCACAATTAGAAGATGTACGATACGGCCATCCCGAAGGACACTTGACCTTCGTGTGTGTCGAACACCGGCAGGTTCGCCCGATCGTACCGCACCTCGGGCCGCAGTAGGGCGTGCGCCCAGCGCTTGATGTTCAGCGTCACCGTGGCGCTTCCCACCTTCATCCCGGTGTTGATCGGGAAGTCGAGCACGCCCGAGGTGCGCGCACCGTTGCGATCGTTCATGTAGTCGCCGCGGATCGCGAGCGTGGCGTCCGGTACGACATCATAGGTGAGCCAGACGCCAGCCCCGGTCCAAGTCGCCAGGCCGCCGCCCACCGCGGCCCCTTGCTCCTGACCGTAGTCGAGCTGAGCCTGCGCCGTCGCCGCGCTGGTGATCTTGCGTGACGCGACGAGGTTCGCGCCCGTCCGCAAGTTGCTGTTGTTTTCCGGCTGCTCCGGGCCGAGGTAGCCCGTCAACGCAACCAGCGTCTTGTCGTCAGGCGTGAGTCCAAGACGGCCCACGACGGTCTTGCTCTTGTTCACATCGGTGACCTGGTCCCAGCCGTTGACCACGCGCAGTTCTATGTCCCACTTCGGGCTGAACTTGCCGTCGAACTCGATGCCGGTGTCGGTGAACGGCTCCAGGAAGACGTCCTGGTATCCGAGGCCCGAGTTGGGGTTGAGAATGTCCTCGCCAACCTCGACGCCGAGGAGCGTAGCCATCTTGCCAGCCTTGAGCTGCACGTAGGTCCCGGAGCTCTTCAGCGGCAGGTTGAGCGTAGCATAGGCCTGCCAGACGGTCGCGTCCTGGCCGAGATTCAGCCCGACCGATTGGACGACGGCGGCGTTCAGCCCGACCCAACCCTCTGCGTGAAAACCAGCCGAGAATCGATCGGTTGGTGCGACGCGTTCGATCGTGAGGTTCGCGACATTGAATGAGAAGTTGTTGTTGTACCGGTTGTACGCTCGGCCAACGATGATGGTGTCGCCAAGCGGATGCGTGTCGTATGTGTAGCTCGTCGTCACGTACGCCGTGACGCTCACCGGGGGCGTTGTCGTATCCGCCTTTCGGGCTGTGTCCGGCTGTTGGGCGACGAGCGTGAGCGGGATAATGAGGCTGGCAAACGACGCCAGCCACACGGTGCCTTTCATGGGTTGTCTCCGCAGTACGTGTAGTTACGGCTTGGCCGACGGCGGCAGTGGCTTGGGGGCGCCGAACGCCGAGTCGAGTGCGATGTTGAGCAAGAGGACATTGACGCGCGGCTCCCCGAAGAAGCCGAACTGCCGTCCTTCGGTGTGCGCATCGAGCAGCGTGCGGACACGCGACGAATCGACTCCGCGCGCGTGCGCCACGCGGCCCACCTGGAGCTGGGCGTTGGCAGGCGAGATGTGCGGATCGAGTCCCGAGCCGGACGAAGTCACCATGTCCGACGGGATCTTTCCCTTCACCGCGCCGTCGTTCGCCACCACGTCGCTCACGCCCTGCGCCACGAGCGTGTCGGCGAGCTTCAGATCGGTGGGGCCCTTGTTGGTTCCCGAGGACGCGCTGGCATCGTAGCCGCTTCCCGCCGCGGACGGCCGCGGGTGGAAGTACTCCGAGCGGGTGAACGGCTGGCCGATGAGCGCACTGCCCACGACTCGGCCGTTCACAGTCACTAGAGACCCGTTGGCCTGCGTCGGGAAGAGAACCTGCGCGAGGCCGGTCACGACGCCGGGATAGATGAGGCCCGTGACGACGCAGAGCACGAGCGTCATGCCGATCGCGGGCCAGAGTTGTTTGCGAAGCATGCGAATCTCCTTTGGCCGCCGCTATGACGCGAGGTGTGTCAGGACGAGCAGCACATCGATCAGCTTGATCCCAACGAAGGGCACAATCAGCCCGCCAACGCCGTAGATCCACAGATTCCGACGCAGGATCACCGACGCCGCCGCGGGTCGGTACGCGACGCCGCGCAGCGCGAGTGGAATGAGCGCGACGATGATGAGCGCGTTGAAGATCACGCTCGCGAGGATTGCCGATTGCGGCGAATGCAGCCGCATGATGTTGAGCGTTTGTAAAACGGGATATGTGGCGACGAACATCGCGGGAATGATCGCGAAGTACTTGGCGACGTCGTTCGCGATCGAGAAGGTCGTGAGCGAGCCGCGCGTCATGAGCAGTTGCTTCCCGATCTCGACGACCTCGATCAGCTTCGTCGGATTCGAGTCGAGGTCGATCATGTTGCCGGCTTCCTTCGCCGCCTGCGTCCCCGTGTTCATGGCGACGCCGACGTCGGCCTGCGCCAGCGCCGGCGCGTCGTTCGTGCCATCGCCCGTCATCGCCACGAGCCGCCCGCCGGCCTGCTCGCGCTTGATGAGCGCCATCTTATCTTCCGGTTTCGCTTCGGCAAGGAAATCGTCCACGCCAGCTTCTTTCGCGATCGCGGCGGCGGTGAGTGGGTTGTCTCCCGTGATCATCACCGTACGAATGCCCATCGCGCGGAGTCGGTCGAATCGCTCGCGAATGCCGCCTTTGACGACGTCCTTGAGGTACACGACGCCAAGGATGCGCGCCCCATTCCCGCCGCGCTGAGGGCCGTTGGCCCTCTCGGCGACGACGAGCGGCGTGCCGCCCTCGAGCGCCACGCGTTGGATGGTAGTCTCGAGATCGCTTGGCATCGCGCCGCCCTGCTCTCGGACCCAGGCCAGCACGGCGTCGCCAGCGCCTTTGCGCACCTGATAGTCCTCGGCGTCGACGCCGCTCATGCGCGTCGCCGCGCTGAATGGAATGAACTTGACGTCACGATGTCCGTCGTGCGCGGCGCCGACCTCGCGCCCGCGGATGCCGAACTTCGTCTTCGCGAGCACAACAATGCTGCGCCCTTCCGGCGTCTCGTCGGCCAGCGACGCGAGCTGCGCCCGGTCGGCGAGCAATTCCGGCTCGACCCCCGTCACCGGGAGGAACTCCGACGCCTGACGATTGCCGAGCGTGATCGTGCCGGTCTTGTCGAGGAGGAGCGTGTTGACGTCGCCCGCCGCCTCGACCGCGCGACCGCTCATCGCGATGACGTTCTGCTGGATCATCCGGTCCATGCCGGCGATGCCGATGGCGGACAAGAGTCCGCCGATCGTCGTCGGGATGAGACACACGAGCAGCGCGATGAGAATGGGAATCGTCGTCGCCGCTCCGCTGTAGATGGCGAGCGGCTGCAGCGTGGCGACGGCGAAGAGGAAGACGACCGTGAGTCCCGAGAGCAGAATCGTGAGCGCGATCTCGTTAGGCGTCTTCTGGCGCGTCGCGCCCTCGACGAGCGCGATCATCCGATCGAGGAACGTCTCACCCGGATTCGCGGTGATGCGCACGACGATGTAATCGGATAGGACTTTCGTCCCGCCCGTGACGGCCGAGCGATCGCCCCCCGACTCGCGGATGACGGGCGCGCTCTCGCCGGTAATCGCGCTCTCGTCCACCGATGCGACGCCCTCGATCACTTCGCCGTCGCCCGGAATCAGGTCGTTCGGCAGACACACCACGAGGTCGCCGCGGCGCAGGGTTTCGCCGCTGACTTCTTCGTAACGCGAGCGATCAATGCGCCCGTTGCCTTGCCTGAGCAGCCGTTTCGCATTCGTTTGCGTGCGGGATCGCCGCAGAGTATCCGCCTGCGCCTTGCCGCGCCCCTCGGCCATCGCCTCCGCGAAGTTGGCAAAGATGACAGTGAACCAGAGCCAGAGCGAGAGCTGGAGCGTGAAGCCCCAATCGGGACGGCCCTGGGCGACGTCACGAATGAACACAACCGTCGTGTATATCGAGCCGATGAGCACGACGAACATGACGGGATTCCGCAGCATGTGGCGCGGATTCAGCTTGACAAACGCGTCTCGAATCGCGCGCCGAACGATGGGCGGGTCGAACAGTGGTCGCTTGCGGCTCGCCTGCTGCCGCTGCGCCGAGACGTGCGCGGCGGCGCGCGCCTCGGTCTGAGGCATGCTGGCCCGGGTCGGAAGAGGTGGAGTCGTTGTCATAGTTAGAACAGTTTCCCCGCACCCATGAGCAGGTGCTCGACAATAGGTCCGAGGGAAAGCACCGGGAAGAATGTCAGCGCGCCGACAATCAGGATGACGCTCACCAACAGCGCCACGAACAGCGGCGTCGTAACCGGGAACGTCCCGATCGACTCCGGCGCGATCTTTTTCTCAGCAAGGAAGCCGCCGAGCGCGAGCATCGGCACCATCATCGCAAAGCGGCCGACGAGTGTGTTCAGGCCCAGCAGCGTGTTGTAGTAGTACGTCGCCCCGGTGAGGCCGGCGAACGCACTGCCGTTGTTGCCCGTGGTCGACGTGAAGCCATACAAGATCTCTGATAGCCCGTGGGGCCCAGCGTTGTTCAAGCCGGCAAGGCCAGGCTTGAGCAAGACGGAGACCGCGGTCGGTACGAGAATCGCCATCGGGAAGATCAGCACGTAAAGCATCACCATCTGAACCTCACGTGCCTGGATCTTCTTGCCGAGATACTCCGGCGTCCGCCCGACCATCAGGCCCGCGATGAACACGGTGAGGATGGCCATGACGATCATGCCATAGAGCCCGGAGCCCACGCCGCCGAAGATCTCCTCACCGAGCTGGATGTTGACCAGCGGCACCATGCCGCCGATCGGCGTGAATGAGTCGTGCATCGAGTTCACCGATCCGTTCGACGCATCCGTGGTGGCTACTGCCCAAAGAGTGGAGTTCGCCAACCCGAAGCGAACCTCCTTGCCCTCCATGTTGCCGCCGGGATTCGTCGCCGAAGCGACAACGTCGACGCCGCGTGCGGCGTGGATCGGATTGCCACGCGCTTCGGCCCAATACGCGATGCCCTCGCCAGCTGCGAAGATGGCGAACATCGCCGCCCACAGCGCCCAGCCATGGGCCTGTTTCTTCACCATTTTCCCGTACGTCCACGTCAGCGCCGATGAAATGACGAGAATCGAGAACATCTCGATGAAGTTCGACCACGGTGTGGCGTTCTCGAACGGGTGCGCCGAGTTCACGTTGAAGAACCCGCCGCCGTTCGTGCCCAGCTGCTTGATGGCTATCTGGCTCGCCGCCGGGCCCATGGCCAAGACCTGCTTCGCGCCCTCGAGCGTCGTGATTTCGGCATACGGCTTGATGTTCTGAATCACGCCCTGCTGGATGAGCAGGAGCGACACGATCAGCGACAGCGGCATCAGGATGTAGAGCGTGGTGCGAACGAGGTCCGCCCAGAAGTTGCCCACGCGGCCCTTCGCCTCGCCGCCGTGGCGCGCAATCCCGCGTATGAGCGCGACCAGCGCGGCCATTCCTGCCGCCGCCGATACGAAGTTGTGGAACGTCAGCTGCGTCATCTGCGAGAAGTACGACATCGTCGTCTCCCCACCGTACGACTGCCAGTTCGTGTTCGTGGTGAACGAGGCCGCCGTCTCGAAGGACTGGCGGTCGGTCACCGCCGACAGCGCCGCCGGGTTGAGCGGCAGAATGGCCTGAAGGCGGAGCACCAGGTACGTCAACAGCATGCCGGCCAGGCTGAACAACAGCAGCCCAGCCGTGTAGCGCGTCCAATGTTGATCCTCCTCGGGATCCACGCGGCAGATGCGGTAGATCGGACGCTCCAGCGCGCGTAGCCATCCCATGGATCCGTCGTAGACGCGGAGCATGTACAGGCCGAGTGGCTTGGTGAGCGCCAACAGCAGCACGGAGTAGAAGAGGATTTGCAGCCAACCGTTCGCAGTCATGGGATCATCTCCTCAGAACTTTTCCGGTCGGAGGAGCGTGTAAACGAGGTAGACGAGAATCGCGATCGCCAGCAGGCCGGCAATCCAACTTTCGGGTGTCATCGAGCTTCCTCCTGCGCGCGCTCCACGTCAGCCGAACGGCCGAGCCGGTCACAGCCGGCG
>DATBHD010000208.1:0-2822 GCA_036557635.1 Gemmatimonadaceae bacterium | reverse complement strand
ACGGTGGCGAACAAGGCGGCGGCGCAGCTGTTGGCCCGACCGCGATTGTTTCGACTTGCTGGCGCGTTCGCTCGCTTCGTCCTTCGTCGCCGGCCCCGTCGCGCGATACGCCTAGCCGGCACGTGGGCGAAAACTCGCGATCTCCCATCGGCTCCATCGGAGAGCTTTCGCGCGTGGTATCGCCGCAAGCGTTCCGAAGAAGGAGAGTCGTGAGCGCCCGCGACGCGATCCTCAGTGCTGTCCGCACCGCGCGGCCGCCAGCCGTCGCGGCTCCCGCCGCTCGCACGCCAGACCGCGGCGATCAGTCTTCGCTCATAGATCTGTTCACCGCCGCGGCAACGGCTGCCGGCGCTGTCGTAACGAGGTGCGTGCCGACTGACCTGGCGAAGCATGTTCCCACAGCCGAGCGCGTGTTGTCAGTTGTCCCCGGCGTATCGTCGACCGTCGCGATCCCCGACGATCCACACGCACTTGCCGACCTCACGCTCTTCGTCTGCCAAGCCGCGCTCGGCGTCGCCGAGAACGGCGCGGTCTGGGTTGTAACCGACGACGCGTGGTATCGCGCGGCGCTCTTTCTTGCCGAGCGCGTCGTCATCGTGCTCGCTGAATCGACCATCGTGAGCGACTTGCACGAGGCCTACGCCTGCATCGACATTCGGGCGAAATCCTTCGGCGCGTTCATCGCCGGCCCATCGAAGACGGCGGACATCGAGCAGGCACTCGTCATCGGTGCGCACGGACCCAAGGAGTTGAGTCTGATTGTCGTTGCGTGAAATCGTTGGGTTACACGCCACGGAAAGGCGCGTCAGCATGGAGGTTAAGTAAGTCTCAACGTGATCGTCACAGCCGTCGCGGCGAGGCAGCAGCCAAAGTGATCAGAAAAACAGAGAACTACAGATCTTTAACCGCAGAGGGCGCAGAGGACGCGGAGGAAAACAGAAGCCCATGCCGTTCTGGTCTCCTCTGCGTTCCTCCTCGCCCTCTGCGGTTAAAGATCTCTGGTTTCTGTATTCGAGTTCAGGAAGAGTGAGTTGATGCGACAATCAACAAGAATGCGCCGAATCGTCTGATGCCTCGCCCCAAATCGTCGCCAGACCCATATCTGCTCGGGAAAGTGAGCGCGCTCTATTACCTTCGCGATCACACGCAGCAGGAGATCGCCGAGCGCCTTCGACTCTCGCGCCCGACGGTGTCGCGGTTGCTGCGCGAAGCGCGCGACCTTGGCTTCGTCCAAATCACCGTCACGCCGCCGCGCGGACTCAACCTCGATCTCGAGACGCGTCTCGAGGATCTCTACAAGCTGCAGACGGTGCGCGTCGCCGAGGGCGACACGGACAAAAACTCGAAAGTGCTGCAACATCAGTTGGGGGCCGCCGCGGCGCGTCATCTCGCACGGACGATACGGCCTGGCGAAACCATCGGCACCGCGTGGGGCACCACGCTCACCGCGATGGTGGACGCGATGGTGCCGATCCCGACGGAGGGCTCGCGTGTCGTTCAGGTTCTGGGTGGGATCGGGCCGCCCGACGCGGACGAATACGGCGGCGTCCTCGCACGGCGACTCGCGCAGCGCCTCGACGCGCAGGTCGTGTTGCTGCCCGCCCCGGGCGTCGTCGCGACGCCCGACGTGCGCGACGTGCTGCGCAAAGATCCTCATGTTCGCGCCGCCCTCACCGAGCTCGATTCCCTCGACGTGATCTTCGTCGGGCTTGGCTCGCTCGCGTCGAACGCGGTGCTGAACGACGGCCATACGCTCACGCGTCAGGACAGGAAGGACTTGAAGGCCGGTCGCGCGGTCTGTGACATCGCGCTGCGCTTCTTCGATGCGGACGGCAACTCCGTGCGCACGAGCCTCGACGATCGCATTCTTGGCATCACCACTGCGCAACTGCGAAAGGCTGCGCGCGTTGTCGCCGTTGCGGGCGGCGCGGACAAGGTCGACGCGATTGCCGCTGCGCTCAAGGCGGGAATCGTACACGTGCTGATCACCGATCGCTCGACCGCGGAAGCGCTGGTCGCGCGCGCGGAGTGACGATCGATGAACCGGCGCGCTTTCCTCGACGTGGCCGCGCAGCAGCTTGCTGCAGTCGCGGTAGCGCCCAGCGTCATTCGCGTCCCACGGCACGCGACATCCAGCGCGCCGGTCGATCGGTATGCGCGGCTCGCGCGACACGCACCGGTCGTCACTCGCTTTGATGCATTCTCCGCGCTGAGCGTCGGCAACGGCGCATTTGCGTTCACCGTCGACGCAACTGGGCTCCAGACCTTCGCCGACGAATACCGCGAGCTCCCGCTCGCGACGCAGGCCGAATGGGGATGGCATTCGTTCCCCAATCCGTCCGGCTATCGTCTGGAGAACGCGCTCGTGCCGTACGACGCGCACGGACGCCCGGTGTCGTACGCGAGCGCACAAGACAGCGCCGCCGGAAAATGGCTGCGAGAGAATCCTCATCGGCTCTCGCTTGCGCGCATCGGTTTCGTGCTGGTTCGATCCGACGGGTCACCCGCGAAATCCTCCGACCTCACCGACGTTCGGCAGCGGCTGGACTTCTGGTCGGGCAAGATCGAGAGCACGTTTACCCTCGATGGCCGGGTTGTCCGCGTCGTCACGACGGCGCATCCGGAGCGTGATCTGATCGCGGTCCAAGTTCAGTCCGACCACCTCGATCCCGCGCGGCTCTCGATTCGCGTCGCGTTTCCCTATGGTGGAGCGACGCATGCCGGCGACCCCGCAGACTGGTCGCAGCCCGATCGCCATCGCACCGAGATCGTGGCCAGCGATCGCCGGTCGGTCACCTGGCATCGAACGCTCGACGCCGATG
>DATBHD010000207.1:0-18612 GCA_036557635.1 Gemmatimonadaceae bacterium | reverse complement strand
CGAAAAGAGCGACCCGAGAAAGGCGAGCCCGGAACGGCGTTTCGAGACAGTTCAGCCGCGAGCAGGCTGTGTTCTTTGCGCCCGTTTTCGGCTCGCTCTAATCGGCTCGCTTTCTCGGCTCGCTTTTCTCGGCTCGCTTTCTCGGCTCGCCCTTCTCGGCTCGCCCTTCTCGGCTCGCCCTTCTCGGCTCGCCCTTCTCGGCTCGCCCTTCTCGGCTCGCTCTTCTCTGCTCGCTCTTATCGGCTCGCTCTTCTCGGCTCGCTCTTATCGGCTCGCTCTCATCGGCTCGCTCTCATCGGCTCGCTCTTTTCGGCTCGCTCTTCTTGGCTAGGCCCTCCACCAGGCCAGCTCGCTCCTGCCGCGTTCGTACGCTCCGAGCAGACAGAAGGAATGTCGCCGGTCCGAGTACTATGGCAGCCGCCGTTCCGAACAGCGCGGGGAGCCCGTACTCGCCGTCGCGGAATGAGAGGTAGATCACGATCAGGAGCACGAGCATCGGCAGCGTCGCCAGGGCGGCGACGGCGTTCGCGCCGACGGGGATGCGAAAGGCGCCACGGAGCGCCGGCTCGCGGCGGCGCAGCATAACGAGTGACGCGAACTCCAGAGACAGCGCCAGCGAATAGAGCAGCACGTCGGCGACAACGAGGCTGCCGAAGGGAATGAGCACGAACGCGGAGTAGATGACGGCGGATACGAGCACCGCGTTTCGCGGCGTCCCGTTGCGATCGGTGCGCGCGAGGGCCCTGGGCAGATAGCCGTCGTCGGCGATGACGAAGGGGACGCGCGAATACGAGAGCAGCAGGGCGTTGAAGAGCGCGACCGCGCTCACCATCCCCGCGGCCGCGATCCAGATCGCGAGCGGGCGGCCGAACGCGCCGGCGGCGTTGCGCGCGATCTCGGGCCAACCCCCTTCGGTCCAGGTGCGCCAGTCCGTCGCGCCTAACGCCGGCACGAGGGGCACGAAATAGCTGAGCGCGACGAGCGGGAGGGCGAAGGCAAGCGCGCGCGGATACGTCCGCGTCGCGTCGCGGACCTCACCCTGCGCGGTGGACGCGTTGTCCCAGCCGATGTAGTTCCAGAGCGCGATCGAGAGCCCGACGGCGAGGCCCTTGACCCCCGCGCGCCCGGGCGCGGCGAAGGGCTGCCAGGGGATGTGCGTCACGTGCGCCAGCGACGCGACCGCGAGGAGAAGAAAGCCGAGAATGATGAAGGATCCGGCAATGATCGACGCGCGCCCGACGCGCAGCGCGCCGCGGAGATTGATCGCCGTCGCGATCCAGATGACGAGCAGGGCGATGATCCAGCGCGCGGTGGTGCCTAACGATGGCACGAAATAGGCCAGGTACTGGTTGAACAGAACGGGATAGATCGCCATGTCGACGAGCGAGTACATCCACGTCAGCCAGCCATTCTGATATGCCCAGAAGGGGCCGAAGGCCCGCTGCACCCACCGGTAGTAGCCGCCCTCGACGGGCAGCATGCTCGCCAGCTCCCCGACGATCAGCACCTCCGGGATCGAGTACACGAGCGGCACGAGGAGGAGAATGAGGAGCGCGAGCCCTGGCCCCACCTCGCGTACCAGCGTCTCCGTCGTGAACGCGCCGCCGGAGGTGCTGAAGTACAGAATGAAGACCAGCGGGAGGGTGGTGAGAGTGCGCCGGAGCATGGTCGGTAAAGGTACACTCGCGTGCCACGCGCGCGTGTCCGCAAGGAGCGGGAGCGCGCGCGAACAGCGCGCGCGACTTCGAACAAGCCTTCTGCTTCGAGCGTCCAGCGAGAAGCAGTAGCTTACAACACAAATGGCTTCTCGACGACCAATCTTTCCGAATGCCGGAGTCGAACGCCTGACGTGGCGCGAGCGCTTCGACGCGATGCGGTACGTTCCCGCGCTGCTCGCACTGGTGTGGGAGACGGATCGCCTGCTCACATTCGCGACCGCGGTGCTTCGCATCATCCGCGCGTTCGTCCCCGTCGCCACGCTGTGGATCGGGAAGTTGATCATCGACGAGGTGATTCGAGCGCGTTCGGCTGGTCCCGATTGGGGTCGTCTCGCGCTCCTCGTCGGCATCGAGCTCGCAATCGCCGTCGGCAGCGACGCGCTGGGACGGGGCTCGCAGCTCGTCGAAGGATTGCTCGGCGACCTTTTCACGAACCGCATGAGCATCCGGCTCATGGAGCACGCGGCGACGCTCGACCTCGCGCAGTTCGAGGATCCGGAGTTCTACGATCATCTCGAGCGCGCGCGACGCAACACGACGGGAAGAATTGGCCTCCTCGCGCAGGTGCTGACACTCGCGCAGGACGCGCTGACGCTCGCCACGCTGAGCGCCGCGCTGCTCGCCTTCAGCGTCTGGCTCTTCTTCCTCCTCGTCCTCGCGACACTCCCGAGCTTCGTCGGCGAGGCACACTTCGCCTCGCTGCAGTATTCCCTCCTCTTTCGCCGGACGCCCGAGCGCCGCCAGCTCGACTATCTGCGCTATGTCGGCGCGAGCGTCGAGACGGCGAAGGAAGTGCAGATCTTCGGACTCGCGCCCTGGCTCATCGGCCGCTATCGGCTGCTCTCGGACCTCTTTTACGACGAGAACAAGACTCTCTCGTACAAGCGGGCAGGCGTCGGCGCCCTGCTCTCTCTTCTCGGCACCGCCGGCTACTACGCCGCGTACGCGCTGATGCTCGTCCGCGCCGTCCGCGGGACGATCAGCGTCGGCACGCTGACGTTTCTCGCCGGCTCGTTCTCTCGAGGACGGAGCGCGATTCAGAGTTTGCTACTGGGCGTGAGCGCAGTCGCCGAGCAGGCGCTCTATCTCAAGGATCTCTTCACCTTCTTCGAGATGAAGCCGACGATCACGGCGCGTCCCGGCGCGCCACCGGTGCCGCGCCCGATCCGGGATGGCTTCGTCTTCGAGGACGTGGGCTTCACGTATCCGGGGAGCGATCGGTGGGCCGTTAGGCACATCGACCTCACCCTTCGTCCCGGGGAACGCGTCGCGCTCGTGGGACTCAACGGCGCGGGCAAGACGACGCTCGTCAAGTTGCTGAGTCGCCTGTACGATCCGACCGAGGGGCGCATTCTGCTCGACGGACGCGACTTGCGCGACTACGATCTCGCCTCCGTTCGTCAGGCGGTCGGCGTGATCTTTCAGGACTTCGTGCGCTACGACATGCGCTTCGACGAGAACATCGCCGTCGGTGAGATCGAGAGCGCGCGCGAGTATCTCGACCGCGCGCCGCGCGCCGACGACGCCGCCGTCGAGCCGCACCCCGCCGTCGCGAGCGCCGCCGAGCGCTCGCTCGCCGCTTCCCTCCTCCCGCGTCTTCCCGCGCGCTATCGACAGATGCTCGGCCGCCGCTTCGAGCAAGGGGTCGACCTCTCCGGCGGCGAGTGGCAGAAGGTCGCGCTCGCCCGCGCGTACATGCGTGATGCGCAAGTGCTCATCCTCGACGAGCCGACGGCCGCCCTCGATGCACGCGCGGAGTACGAGGTGTTCCTCCGTTTCGCGGAGCTCATCGGCGGCCGCATGGCGATTCTCATCTCGCACCGCTTCTCCACCGTGCGGATGGCCGACCGCATCGTCGTGCTGCAGAACGGCACCGTCACCGAGCAGGGAACGCACGACGAGCTGGCGCGCGGCGGTGGTCTCTACGCGGAGCTCTTCGACATGCAGGCGTCGGGATATCGCTGATCGGACGATTGGTCGTTGGTCAAAAGGAAAGGCCCGCGAGTGATGCTCGTGGGCCTTTCCTCATTGCGCGCAACGCTCAACGCGTCACGCTCGACGCTCTAACATCCCGGTCCCTTCAGATCTGCCGGTGCGTTGACGCGTTGCAGACACTCGCCTTGTGGCACTGGCAATCGCGACACGACGACCTGCGACGGAAGGTCGATGGTGAGCAGATTCAGACGGCCGAACCGGCGCATGTCGATCCAGCGATGGCCCTCGAACACCAGCGAGAGCCGGCGGTTGTACAACAACTCATCGAGGAAGTCCGTCTCGTCGATGAACGCGCCACGCGGCGCGAGACCGCCCGACTTCGTACGAATCTCGTTGATGTCGGTGAGCGCGGACGCCTGATCGCCGGTGTAGTACTCGGCTTCGGCGCGGAGGAGCATGAGCTCCTCGTTGCGGATGATGGCGATCGGATCGGTGCGCTGCGCGTAGACGCTGTAGTCGAAGTTCGTCTGGACGCCGAGCGAAGCGGTCGACGGACCCTTCGGACTGGCCAAGGTGATCACCTTGTTCTGGAAGCGGAGATCCTTCGTGCCGTCCGCGCGCAGCTGAATGCCGCTGTCGGCCTTCGCATGCGCGACGATCGCCGTCGTCGCGGCGTTGCTGTTGCCGTTCGCGAGGTCGCCAGCGGCGGCGGAGTACACCTGGAAGACGCCCAACGACAGCGCCTTCGTGGTGTCGAGGAACGACTGCGACAGGTTCGTCAACACCGTCTGGTAACACGCCGCGCTCCGCGCCGCGCCGCAACCGCTGATGCCTAACGAAGCGCGATAGGCGTTCACGCGCGCGGCAATGGCGCGATTGAACTTGAGGTAGTTCGCCGGCGTGTTGAAGCCGGTGTAGCCGCTGTGGAACGGGAAGGGGAACGCCGTCGAGCCGGCCGCGGTGAGCTCGGTCTGCGCCTTGTTCAACTCGCCGATGATGTAGTTGAACGCCGAATCGCGCGAGACAAACGGTGACAACTGATTCGGGTCGTTGTTCACCTGCACGACGACGCCGAGGTCATTGCGCGTGTTGATCAGCTGCAGCAGGCTGTACGCCTCCGTCGTGTGGAGGAAGCCGCGCACCGCATTCTTCTGCGCATCGCTGAACTGCGTCGAGCTGGCGCTCTCGAGCACCGACGACGTGTTGAAGATGTCGCGCAGCGTGAAGTACGGGCCGCTCCACAACGACGTGCCGCCGAAGCTGGTGCTGTTGTTCACGTCCGACGTCAACCACCCGGACGTGTTCCGTCCTTCCGTCGGCGTATAGTTGTAGGCTTCCCGCCCGAGAATGCCAAGTCCGAGCACGTAGCCAGGCGCATTTCCGCGGTCGTCGCGCAGCACGCCCGTCGTGAGCAGGGGCAGCGCGGCCACGGGGTCACTCGTGATGCCCTGGACGGTCGGGTTCTGGTAGTTCGGGACGTTCAGACGGTCGGTGCTGCAGGCCGCTACCGCGACCAGCGCGCCCGTCACGAGTCCCGCCGTGAGGATTCGCTTCATTGACTCAGTCCTCTGAGGAATTCGATCGTTGATGGTTGGGCGCATGGATCAGAAGCCCACGTTGACGCCGAAGAAGAAGCTGCGATACGGCGGGAACGGCGCGAGGTCGACGAACCGGTCGATGTTCTGGTTGCCGAAGTTCGAAACCTCGGGGTCGAAACTCCAATACTTCGTCCAGTAGTAGAGATTCCGGCCGCTCAGGTCGAAGCGCACATCGCGCGCGTGGCCGACGAAACGACTCGCCAGCGTTGGCGAGAGGCGATACGAGAGCGTGATCTCACGGAGCTTCACGAATCCGCCATCCTGGATGTACACGCTCGCCCGCCGACCGGCGTTCCACGTGCTGTAGCGGTAGTCGCCCAGTGTCTTCGTCGGGTCGGGGCTCGGCTTGTCGTAGTCCCACGAGTTGCCGCCCTCGTCGAACAGGTTGTTCGTCATGTCGGAGACAAATCCGCCCTTACGCCAATCGAGCAGGGAGCTGAGCGAGAAGTTGCCCCACTGGAAATCGTTCGAGAACGACATCGTGAACTTCGGATTCGCGTCGGCGAGCACGGTGTCGACCACGGAGCCATCGGCGTGCGTCAGGTTGCCCCAGATGAGCGTCGTCTGGTAACCGCGCGCAATGCGGCCGCGGCCGTACTGGGCGCCGAAGCCGGAGCTGCCGGTAACGAAGTCGGCGACGGTCGGCGGGAGGGAGACGATGCGCTGCTTGAGCGTCGAGAACTGCGTGCGCGACGTCCACGTGAACTTCGTGTTGCGGATGGGCAGGATGTTGACCGCGAGCTCGACGCCCTTGGTCGACATCTCACCGCCGTTGATGATCGCGTTGACGAAGCCCGTCGTCGGCGCGAGCGGCGCGGTGAGGAGCAGGTCGGTGATACTGCGGATGTAGTAGCTCGCCTCGAGGCCGGCGCGCGCGTCGAAGAAGGACGCGTCGATGCCGTACTCGTGCTCGTGCATCTTCTCCGGCTGGATGTTCGGATTGCCGATCGTGCTCGGCGTCGCGATCGCGTTCCGGCCGTCGATCAAGCCGTTAGGCGCGAGGACGAGGTCGCGGTTGCCGTAGTTGGGCTGGTTGCCGGAGACGCCGAATGCCGCGCGGAGCTTGATCTCGTCCGCATGCGGCAGGAGGTTGACGAAGCGATACGCCGCCGAGACCGCCGGCCAGTAGAAGAACTTGCTGCGGTCGCCGTTCACGCTGCTGCGCTCGGCGCGGACGCGGCCCGACAACGAGAGGCGCTCGTTGAAGCCGAGGACTTCTTCGCTCAGGTAGACCGCCTCGTTGCGCACGAGGGTTTTCGTCATGTCGAGCGTCGGCGTGCCCTGGTTGATGTCGCCGACGTTCGGGAACAGGCCGCGGGCGGTGACGCTGTACTGATTGAGCGCGCGATCTTCGTACTGGAGACCGCCGGCGGTCGTGAGGGTCGTAAGCCAGCCGAGGAAGCGGACGTCGTTAGGCGTGAAGGTGTGGATCCCGTTCAACTGGCCGTTGTATTGGCGGCTGAGCGCTTCGGCCTGCACCGCCGTGCCCGGCAGACCATCATCCGGCTCGAACTGGAGGTAGTTTGGCGAGTAGGTCTCGCCGTCCGAGTCGAAGCGATCGAAGCCGCCGGTCGCGCTGAACGTCAGCGTCTGCGCCTGGCTGGAGTACGCGTTGAAGCGGAGCTGCGCGCCGCCCAACTGACGCCACACGTCCTCGCTGTTCTTCACTGCGGCGATCGTCTGGAACGGATTCGAGCCCGTCCCGAAGAGGGAGGCGAGGAGAAGGTTGTCGATCGGGTGGCCGTTCTGCGTCTGGCGCAGATCGACGACGGCCGGCGTATAGCCGAACGCATAGATCGGGCTCGTGAACGTATTGTCGTTGTTCGAAATGCCGCGGGCCGTCGTGCTGCGGTAGATCGACGCCGATGCGTTCGCCGTCCACTTGCTGCCGAACGCCTGGTCGACATTCAATCGCAGACTCTGACGACGCGCGCTGGTGTTGATCATCGTCCCCGGATCACCCTTGTCGTTGCCGGAGACGAAGTACTTCGTGGCTTCGCTGCCGCCGGTCAACGAGAGCGACGTCTCGTACGCGAGGCCGGTTTGTCCGTACAACTCCTTCTGGTAGTCGAAGTACGGGCATGGATCGGTCGGGCAGTACGCGTTCGCCTGCGTCGCGCCGACGACGTCAGCGAGCGTGGCATTGGTGAAATGGCGCGAGCCCAACAAGCGCATCGCCTGGTTCGTGCCGAGACGCTGCGTGAGGTTGAACTGCGCCGCGCCCTGGTGTCCGCGCTTCGTCGTGATGAGCACGACGCCGTTCGTCGCCATCGAGCCATAGATCGCCGAAGCCGCCGCGCTCTTGAGAACTTGCACACTCTCGATCTCGTTTTCGCTGAGATCGGCGAGTCGATTGACGGCATTGTCTTGTGTCGACTGTGCCGCCGCTCCGGCCGCGCGGCTCACGGCATTGATACCCGCGGAGAACGCCTTGTTGCTGATGATCACGCCGTCGACGACGTACAGCGGCTCGCCGTTGCCCAGAATCGACGTCGGTCCACGAATTTGAATCTGACCGCCGCCGCCCGGAGCGCCGCTGTTCATCTGGATCGACGCGCCGACGACTTTGCCTTGCAGCGCGTTCTCGAGCGACGCCGCAGGCACCTTCGCGAGTTCTTCCGCCGCCACTGTGGAGACCGCGGTGGCGACGTTGCGTCGCTCCTGCGTCGTCGCGGCGCCGGTGACGACGACTTCGTTCAGCTGAATCGCTTCACGCTCCATGCCGATTTCGACCGTGTTCTGGCCGATCGCGACGCGCGTTTGAATGCGGCGATAGCCGAGCGCCCGCACGTTGAGCAGGACGGCGGTGTCAGGCACGTTGAGCCGGAACTGTCCCTGCTCGTTGACCTGGGTCGCCTGCAAGCCGCCCACCACCTGAATCGTCGCGGCGCTGACGCCTTGATTCGTTGCGCGGTCGAACACGCGACCGCTGATGGTGCGGTTCTGCGCGTCGACGCGGGTAAACGCGACCGTCGACACGAGAAGGGTGAGTAGCAAAGCCGATCGTGGCACGTGAGCACCTCCTAAAGGGACAGCCCGTTTGTTGGGGTAGAGGACGGCCGAATCGCGTGGCAGACGGGTTGGATGAGCGCGGCCACCGCGAACGCATTCGAGGCGTGCCCGAATCTCTCGGTGGTGAAAAGGCTGTCAAGAAGGATGAAGCGGACTTTGTGACGAACGCTTGCATCACGATGTGAAGCCTTCCCAAGGTGACGTAAAGCCGCCTTGCGAAGTTGTGTATCCGGGAGAATTGTGCCTCGAACGAACGAGACACCGAAGCGCGTGCGCGTGTTTGCGCCCGGCGGCATCGGTAACATTGGCCCGGGCCTCGACATGCTCGGCTGCGCCGTCACCGGCCTCGGTGACGTCGTCGAGTTGGAATGGAGTGACGAGCAGCATATCGATCACTTCCACCTTGCCGATCCGGGTCATCCCGATCTCTCGAGTGATCCCACGCGACACGCGGCCGCGATCGCCGCGTTGGGCGTGTTGCACGCACAACCCGTGCGCCCGACGCGCGGACTCGTTATGCGCGTGACCAAAGGATTGCCGCTCGCCGGCGGTCAGGGTGGGAGCGCGGCGTCAGCCGTCGCCGGCGCCTTCGCGATGAACACGCTGCTTGGCGGTCCGCTCGACGAGAACGAGCTGTTGCTCGCGGCGCTCGACGCCGAAGCAACCGTCGCCGGGCGTCACGCCGACAACGTCGCGCCGGCGCTGCTCGGCGGCGTCGTCCTCGTGCGTGCGCTCGACCCGCTCGATGTCGTGCGGCTCCCCTTCCCGCGCGCGTTGCGCGTCGTACTCGTGCACCCCGAGCAGCGTCTGCGCACCGCGGAGGCGCGCGCGATTCTCCCCGACTCGATCGATCGCGCGCTCTTCATTCAGCAGAGCGCGAACGTCGTCGCGCTGGTCGCAGCGCTGGCGAACGGCGACTTCGATCTGCTCCGCCGCGCGCTCGACGATCGCATCGCCGAGCCCGCGCGCGCGGCACTGCTCCCCGGCTTCACCGATGCCAAGGCCGCCGCGCTTGCCGCCGGCGCCCTCGGCTGCTCGATCTCCGGCGCCGGCCCAACGAGCTTCGCCTTTGCGGCGGATGATGCGACGGCCGAGCGCATCGCCCTTGCGATGTGTGATGCCTATGCTGCACGCGATATCCGAGCGACGTCCCGTGTCGGCGGCATCGATGAGCGAGGAGCGCGGCTGGCGTAGGCTAGATCCGACGAGGTGCCAGGTGCTAGGTGTTGGCTGTTCTTCTAGCGCACCTGGCACCTGACACCTCGCACCTGCCGTTAGGGCAAGTCTTCCGGATCCGGAGTGTTCCCTCCCCCCGCCGGATCGACCGGTCTGACGATGAGATAATTGTCCGGAGGCGTCGCGCCCAACAAGTACGTCACGAAATAGTCCCAGCGCCGGCGAATGAAGTACGGCTCGTTCAACCCGTGATTGCGATTCGGCGCGATGATCAGATCGAAGGTCTTGTTGGCCTTGATCAGCTCATCGACGAGCTGAATCGTGTTCGCGGGATGCACGTTGTCGTCCATGTCGCCGTGCATCAGGAGCAAGTGCCCGCGCAGGTTCTTCGCCATGGACTTGTTCGCCGAGCCTTCGAAGTTGTCCGACTTCCGCAGCGTGTCCTTGTGCATCAAACCCTGATACTTCTCCGCCCAGTAGATGTTGTAGCTCCGATTGTCGTGGTTTCCCGAGCCCGAGACGGCAACCTTGAAGAAGTCGGGATAGCGAAGCATGGCATCCGTCGAGGCGAAGCCGCCGCCGGAGTGCCCGAAGATCCCGACGCGATCCAGGTCGATGAACTTGTACTGCGCCGCGAGCTGTTTGATCGCCGCGATGTGATCCGGCAGGCCGTTGTCGCCGAAGTTACCGTAGTAGTTGTCGTGGAACGCCTTCGAGCGGAACGGCGTGCCGAGGTGATCGAGCTCGATCACCACGAATCCGAGCTCGGCGAGCGAGAAGTCCTCGCCGCCGTTCTTGAACGTCCAGCGCCCGACGCTGCCGACCTGCGGCCCCGGGTAAATGTGGTCGATGACTGGATACTTCTTCGTCGAGTCGAGCTTCGGCGGCAGATAGATGACCCCGTACAGGTCGG
This sequence comes from Gemmatimonadaceae bacterium, assembly GCA_036557635.1. Lineage (GTDB taxonomy): Bacteria > Gemmatimonadota > Gemmatimonadetes > Gemmatimonadales > Gemmatimonadaceae > AG2. The sequence goes on along the minus strand of DATBHD010000207.1, from coordinate 8,260 downwards.
TGACGCCGTCGCGCGCCTTCACCGTGAAGACCTGCGCCGGCTTCCAGCCCGCGCCAGACAGCCGGCTCACGTCGGCCTCCTCGAGCTTGCGCACGACGTGGCCGTCGGGCACCGCCCGGAGCACCGTCACCGGCGCCTTCTCGATGCGCGAGTAGCTGTCGACGAAGTACTTCCCGTTAGGCGAGAACTCGATATCGTGGTGGGCGTCTTCGGGAGTGAGCAGCGTGAGACCGGAGCCGTCATACCCAACGCGGTAGAGCCGTGCGTAGTAGGGGACGCCGGGCTCGCGGCCGCGCGCCGTGAAATACACGTACTTGTTCGTCTCGTCGACGTACTCGATCTGGCCGACGTCCCACTCGCCCGTCGTCACCTGGTTCTTGAGCATCCCGCTGCGGAACTTGGAGCTCGAGAGATCGACTTCGCCGTTGGCGACCGCCGTGCGCGCGCCGGCGGGCGAGCCCGCCTGGGCAACGCTGGTTCCGCCCCCCGCATCGAGTCGGTACACATGCGACCAGCCGTCGCGCTCCGACCACCAGAAGGCGTCCGCGCCATCCTTCGTGACGTACCAACTCACGGGGTCGAACGTCGGCGGCCCGATCTCGACGAAGGTCTTGCTGGAGTCGCGCGCGATCACGTGCACGGCCCCCGTCTTCGCGTCGACCGACGCGAGATAGGCACTCTTGTCGCCACGCGTGAACCAGGTGACGTACACCTTGTCGGACGTCACATTCCAGGCCGAGTCGCGCGCCGAGCCGACGATGGTCAACCGATTCGGCGTCGGCGTGAGGTTCACCGCGAGGTTGGACTTCGCGGCGACGTCGATGATGTGAAAGCCCGGCACCGGCACGATCGAGTCGCCCGGGAGCGCGTACGGTTGGCTGTACACCTTCGGCCGCTGCGGCGTGTACGAGATGTACGACATGTGCGCCACCTTGCGTTCGTCGGTGCGCGAGACGATGAGCTTCTTCGAATCGGGCGACCAGCGGATCTGCGGGCGGCGCGGTTGCGGCCGTTGCAGCTCGCTCGGGCGCGGATCGTTCAACCCATACGACCAGTACTCGACACCGTCCGTCGTCAGCTGCGTTGAATCACCGCCGCCGCGCGGACGCACGTAGACGTTGTACTTCGAGATGAACGCCTCCCATTTCTTGTCGGGCGAGAGTACATAGGGCACTTCGCTCGGCAAGGTGTCGTGCACCGCGCAGCGGTATGCGGCGATGTCGCAGACGAAGCGCTTCTTGTTCGCGGTGAACTCGATCTCGTGCTCGTTCTTTCCGTCGTTAGTAAACTTGAATGTGCGGAAGGGGAACTTGGACGGATCGTAGCTCGTGTCGTTCGCGACCGACATTGCCGCGGCGAGGCGCATGTTCTCGAACAACAGCGAACGCGTTCCCTTCACCGGGTCGACGAGCACGAACTCGGCGCCGGCCGCCGTCTTGTTGCGATACCAGAAGCGCGCGCCGTCGAGGAGCCACTGCGGGCGCACTTCGTCGCCGGAGACGAGCAGCGTCGTATTCCAATCGAGGAGCCGCTCGGCGCGCGTGTAGCTCACCTGCTGAGCGCCGGCGAGGACCGTCGGCGCGACGATGAGCGACGTTCCCAGCGCGGCGCGAGACCAGGGCGTAAGCATGAACGACCTCCGCTGCGTAAGCGGCGTGATGATGAGAGACGGTGACGAAAACGGCTCTGCTATCCTACGGTTGCAGACCGTGAAACGTTAGAGGTTTCCCGTCATTCCGAGCGCGGCGAGCAAGCTGCTTTCTCACGTCGCGAAAACGGATTCCTCGCCGCTGCGCTTCTCGGGATGACAGGCGGTCGCCTTACGAGGTGACGCGAAGCGACGCGATCATCTGCGTCTGGTGCAGCTTGCAGGTGTACGGAAAGACGCCAGTTCGGTCCGGGACCCAGATGTAGGATTCGGTCTTGTTGAGCGGTCCCGAATCCCAAAACCCGCCGGTGGTCGTGTGCTGCATCAGGCCGACATTGTACCAACAAATGGGAACGCCGACCTGGACGGTCGTTTCGGCGTTCGGTGCGCCGAGCGGTTGTTCCTGGAAGAAGTAGTCGCCGATGTAGATCTCGATCATCGGCGCGCCCTCCTCCCAGCCCAACTCGATCTCGAAATGCACCGACAGCGTCTGACCCGCTTTGATTTGCACGGGAACGGGGTTCGCGAGCTCCTCCGGCACATATGCGACTCCTGGCGCGTAGAAGCGCACCTGCCAGGACCCTTCGGGCACGTCCGCGAATGCGAACTTGCCAGAGGCGTCGACGGCCGCGGATCGGCCGGTCTGGAGCCCGTTCTCGTACATCAAGTAGACCTTCCCGAGCCCCGCCTGCGGCGCCCCCAATTCGTCGACGACGTCGCCGACGATCGTGCCGGTCGACGATGCCGGCTTGGTGATCTCATGAACGCCACTGCATGCGAGCAATGCTCCCGCGCCCCCGACGGCGGACGCGATGAGAAACTCTCGCCGCGTCAGGCGACGCCGGGGGGGTGCGGTGAGACCGCACCCCCCCGTGATTCGCGATGCCAACGCGTCCGACGTCAGCTGATCGCCGGACACGCCGCCTGACCCTGATGCAGGGTTGGGTTGTTGAGTATTTCGTTACGCGACAGCGGGAAGCGACGAGCGCGACCCGTTCCGAGCACCGTCGTCACGAGATTGAAGCGATCGAGGTCGGTCATGCGATGGCCCTCGACGAACAACTCGGCGAACCGCTCCGAGAGGAGCCGTGCCTGAACGTCGGCGGCGGTGAGGCCGGTGGCGTCGAACGCCGGCAGCGGCGCCGGCGCGGTCGTCCTGTTGAGATTCAAATCGTCGATGGCCGCCTGCAGGTTGCCCTTCCGCATTTGCACTTCCGCCTCGATGAGATTCATCTCCCGCTTCGAGGTGAGCGTGATCGGATTGGTGTAGTCGGAGTATTTCTGGATCGCGTAGTGCTTGGTCTTGTTGTCGACGCCGATCGCGACGCCGCCGGCTTTGTGGCTCACCGCCATACGCTGATCGGGAGTCCCCGTCCACGGATCCTTCACGTACTGCACCGGGTTCACCGCGCCGCTGTTGCTGTTCGAGGTGTCGACCATCGACCAGTACAGCGGATGCAGGCCGCCGGAGCGGTTGCGATTGTAGTGCAACTGTCCGCCGGTGAACGTGGTCTGGCTGTTCACCGAATACAGCGCCTGCTTGATGAAGCCCGCGGGGACCGCTTGCGCGTCGGCGAGCGCCGCGTCGTAGTTGCCCGCGAGGAGGTTCGCGCGCGCGCGGCCGGCGAGCGCGAAGTTCACCCACTGCGGCTGGCTGGCTGCCTGCGCGATCGTGAGCGCCGCCGTGAACTTCGTGATCGCCTGGTTGTAGAGCTCCGTGTATGGCCGTCGATCGCCGTTCTGGACGAGCGGCGCTTCGCAGTAGCCCATGCCGAGCACGAGGTCGGCCCAGGCTTCGTACACCTTTACCTGCGCCATGAGCGGACTCTTGTTCGCGTCGGCGCCAAGCACACGCGTTAGGCGGTCGGTCGCGTTCTGGGCCGCGTAACGATTACGCAGCAGCTCGTCCATCGCCGTCGACCATCCCGGCGTCGCCGTCGCCCAGTCGCCGCGGATGCGCCCCGTGGAGACGTCCGCCCATTCGATCCACGTCGACGAGTTGATGACCTCGTCGCTGTTCAGCGCCGTGAAGACGACGAAATCGTCGTACACCTGCTGGAACTGCCCTTCGACGCCGTTCGCGACGGCAGTGAGCACGGTGAGGTTGTCCAGCGCCTCGTTGCTGAAGCGCCCGGGGTCCTGAACCTTGAGAAAGTCTTTGCACGCCACAGTGGGCACGGCGACCGCACCGATGGCGACGCCGAGCACGATGCGCAAGGAGCGCGTTAGGCTGGTCATGAAGTCACGCCTCTGGTGAAGGGCCGGTTAGAATCGAGTGCGAATGGCGAGCCGATACTGCCGCGGCGCCGGTTGCGCGAGGAACCCATTCGCGATGCCGAACGAGTCGCCTCCCGCCCAGTTCATGTTCGGATCGACACAGTGGCAGTGGTCCCACCACATCACGTTCTGTCCCGAGAGCGTGAGCTGCGTGCGCCCGAGATTCGTGCGACTGAGCAGACGCTCGGGAATCGTGTATGACAACGAGATCTCGCGCAGCCGCACGTTGTTGCGCGAGTCGACGGCGTCGAACAGCGACCAGTAGTTGAAGACCGAGTCAGCCTGGAACGTCGTCGTGCCGTCGGCGTTGAGGAATTGCAGATACTCGTCCGATCCACCCTGGCGCACCCGATACGGCCGGTCGCTATTCTGGAACACCGCGCCGCGCTCCATCGTGACGAGCGCGTAGAACTGCAGCGCGCCGAAGCGAACGGTGTTGCCGAACGACGCATTGAATGTCGGGAGTGGCGGTCCCATGTAGACCGGCGTCGAGCCGCGCGTGAAGTTCGGCGCGCGGCCATTCACACCGTTGGTGGTCGCCGAATAGCCGGTCATCGGCAGCGTCCAAATCGCCTGCACCGGATACCCAACCTGGATCGTCGTGCCCGCGAGCGTCACGCCGCCGAGATCCGTGACGCGATTGTGGTTCCCGTCGAGGCGCACGTTCGTCGTCCAGTCGAATTGGCCACGTGCGATCGCGAGGTAGTTCACCGACGCTTCCCAGCCGTGATTCTCGAGCGCGCCGATGTTCACGCTTTGCGCACTCTGGAAGCCAGCACTCGGCGCGAGCGACTTGGGCACGATCGCGTCCTTCGTGATTGCGTGATAGATCGAGGCCTCGACGCCGAGTCGGTCATGGAAAAACCCGGACTCGAAGCCCGCCTCACGTTCCGTCGTCGTCTCCGGCCGAAGGTCCGCGTTGCCCGGGTTGTCCGGCACAACGCCCGGCGTGCCCGTCAGGACGGAGCGCGCCGTGAAAGTTTGAAACTTGTCAAACGCGCCCGGCGCCTTCCCCGCCTGCCCAACGGCGGCGCGAACTTTCAGGCTGCTCACCCACTGAGGCATGAAGCCGTACTCGGACAACACCCACGCGACGTCCGCCTTCGGATACGTCTTGAATCCATAGTTGTCGCCGAACGCCGAGTTGCCGTCGACGCGCACACCGAGCGTCGCGTAGAGCTTCTGCCCAAACGACAGACGATCCTGCGCGAGATAGCCGATCGTCGCCTTCTCGGAGTACGCCTCGCCGCCCGTCGTCACCGCCGCTGACGACACCGCACTCACCCCCGGACCCGCGAACGTGTTGCCGACAGCGATGTTGAACCGCTCGCTCTCCTTCAACGCCTGCATGCCAAACGAGAAGTCGGACCCGATGTTCTTCGGAAGACGGAACGTGTATTGGCCGAGGTAGTCGGCCGTGTAGCTGTAGTAGAAGCGGTAGCCGAGGTCGCGCTGGCCGTTCGTCACGCCTGCTGGACCGTAGTTGCCGTCCCACGGGAAGAAGCGCGACTTCTGCTCGTTCGTGTCGTCGAGACCGAAGGTGAAGCGATGCGTGAACGATGGAATCGGCGTGAAGTTGAGGGTCATTCCGCCGGTCCAACGCGTGGCGTCGCTGTACGTCTGCATCTTCTTGATGTCCGACACCGGAACCCACGCTTCGCCAAATGGCCGCTGCGCCGTGGCGCTGCGCGGGTTGCCGTTCATCGCGTTGCCGAGGAGCGCCGTCCAGTTGTTCCCTGCCTGCTCCTCCGCGATGTCGTTCCGCGTGAGCATCGATCGCCCTTCGATCGACCACTTGTCGGTCGGGAGGAAATTCAGATTCAGCCGGAAGTTTCCTTTCTTTTGGTAGTTGGGCTGAATCGAGCCCTCTTCGTCCATGTAACCGCCGGACGCGAAGTACGTGCTGCGCGTCCCGCCACCCTGCACGCTGACATCGTAATTCTGGTACGGCCCGCTGCCGATGAGCGTGTTTGCATCACGAGCACGCGTGCCATCAGTACCGACGAACTTCGGGAAGAACTTCGTCGGAAGATTCGGACGCAGCCGGTCGATGCCTGTCGTCGCCGACATACTCCAGCTCGGCGCGCTCTCGTTCTTGCCGCGCTTCGTGAAGATCTGAATGACGCCGTTCGTTGCCTCGGAACCGTACAGAGTCGCGGCGGCGGCGCCCTTCAGCACTTCGACGCGCTCGATGTCGTCCGGATTGAGATCGCTCAAACGATCGGTGGACGTCCCGCCGGCGAAGGAGCAGCACGCGAGCTTGTTCGAGATGCCCGTGGCATTCGTCCACTCCGTCGCGCGTGTGTCGACGCGCACGCCATCGATGTAGATGACGGGTCGCTGGCTCAGGCTGAAGCTCGCCGTGCCGCGGATGCGCAGGTCGCGCGCCGCGCCGGCGCCGCCACCGACGCTCACCGAGCGCAAGCCCGTGACCTTGGACGCGAGCGCCTGCCCGATGTCGGTGACCGCCATCTGTTCCTGCACCTGCGTCATGTCGACGACGCCCATCGATGAACCGATCTTTCGCTTCTCGACCGCGCCACCGGTCCCCGTCACCACCACCTGATCCAGCTCGACCGCGCTCTGCGTGAGCGCAAACGTCACGCGAGCGGTGTCGTTGCCGCCGAGCGTCACCGACGCCACTTCGGGACGGAAACCGATGCGCGAGACGCGCACGCTGTACGTTCCCGGCCTGACGCCGCGCAACACGAACGCGCCACGCGTGTCGCTTGCGCCGGCGATCGTCGTCCCAACCACCTGTGCGCGCGCGGCGTCGAGAGGTTGACCGGTTCCTCGATCGGACACGGTGCCGAGCACCGTCCCCGTTTGTGCCGCGGCGATCGGCGCGCCAGCAGCGAGGAGTGTGAAGCCGAGCGCGAACGACGAGCGCGCGACGGTTCTCTGAGCGAAAAGTGCAGCCTGACCCATCGCTGACATTGTCCCTCCTGGCACGGAATGCTGGACCGCGATGAACTCCGGAGCGAGCACGGTGGCGCATCTGCGCCCACCGGTGAAACCGTTAGGCACAACGGACGCTGCTGAAATTCGGAGAACAACCGGCCTCGCCGTCGAGGCGTCACTCGCGTAACAACGACTGCAGGCGCGACTCACATCGACGCCAGTCATCGGCGCCGCAAGCGATCGTCAGGCGTCAGGCACGTGCATCACGAGGCGCGGAGGGGGTCGCGCGGCGGACATAACGTAGGGCGGACATCACTACTGTCAATCCGCGAAAGCGAAGCCCCGTCACATGGACGGGGCTTCATATGAAATGCTCGAATGGCGCGCGGGCCAAACGTTAGGACAAATCAGCTCCGCCGCGACTGATGAACCGCCTCGATCGCAATGTCGATCCTAACGTCATCGCCGCGCGTCATTCCGCCGTCCTCCACCGCGCGATTCCACTTCACACCCAAATCGAGCCGGTTTACGGTCGTGCTGTCGGCGACGCCGAGTCCTTGGGTGCCCTTCCTTGCGCCTTGCAAGTGGAGTAAGTGCCCATCGAGGTGGGACGCGATTGGTAACGCCGAGGCTCGTGTCGATCATGCTCTTCGCTTCACGAGCGTTAGGATCGTGTAAACCGCGACGGGCTCGTCTGCCTGGTTCTTCACCTCCACGTCCCAGGCGACGACGCCCTGCGGGATCTGCCCCTCGCGATCCTCCTTCGCCGTCTTCTGTTTGCACGTGAGGCGCGCCTGAATCGTGTCGCCGATGTAGACAGGCTTCACGAAGCGCAGGCTCTCGAGACCATAGTTGGCAAGCACCGGTCCTGGCGCGGGGTCGACGAACAGCCCGGCCGCCGCCGAGAGCACGAAGTACCCGTGCGCAACTCGGCGCTCGAAGATCGAATCCTTGGCCGCGACGTCGTCGGTGTGCGCGTAGAAGTAGTCGCCACTGATGCCGGCGAAGTTGACGATGTCCGCCTCGGTGATCGTGCGCCGGTGAGTGATGAGCGTCTCGCCGATCTCGAGCTCGTCGAAATACTTCCGGAATGGATGCACGCGATCGGTCTTGATCTCCGCCCCAGCGATGTACTCGTTCACCACACGCGTCAGCGTCGTCGGCGAGCCCTGGAGCGCGGTGCGTTGCATGTAATGCAGCACGCCGCGCACGCCACCCATCTCTTCGCCTCCGCCCGCGCGCCCCGGGCCACCATGCACCAGATGCGGCATCGGCGAGCCGTGGCCGGTGGATTCCCTGGCGCTGTGACGATTCACGAGCATCAGGCGGCCATGGTGGGACGCGGTTCCCAGCGCGACGCGTTTGGCGACCGCATCGTCGGACGTGAAGAGTGACCCGACGAGCGAGCCCTTGCCGCGTTTGGCGAGCGCGATC
>DATBHD010000206.1:0-28238 GCA_036557635.1 Gemmatimonadaceae bacterium | reverse complement strand
CGAGTCGACGACGTAGACGAACAGTGGCTGAGACGCGAGGACGCTGTCAGGGGGCTCTACCCTTCCGTACAGAATGGCGAACGAGCCAGCGCGTGCGGCGCCCCATTCCCAACTCACGCCGCGCCACACCCCCCAGTTGTGGTCGTGGTATGCCTGCGCCGCCCGCAGCTGTTCGCAGCCTAACGACTCGGCGACCCCGGTGACGCAGATGCTGCCGTCGGCATCGGCGCGGAGCGCCGGCACCACGTATCCGGAAACGACCTCGCCGCTCGACAGAGCCGCGCCGGGAAAATAGGCGCCCGGACTCGGCGCAACCGTTACGTCGACGTTCGCGATACCGGAACCGTGCTCCTCGCGCGCCCGCGCATGAACCGCGTAGCGCCCGTCGGGCAGCACGCGTACCGTGGATTCACCGATCATGAGATCGGCGCGTGAGGTCGAGAACCGAACTTGGCTGGACGGCACCATGGCGACGAATCTCCGCGATCGCCCGCCCTGCTCGTGCAGCGTGACGAGGACCTGGCCGCCCCACGGACCCGCGGGCACACGTCCGCCGACGATGAACGACACATATGCCCAGCGTCGATGATCGTTCGAGAAGAGGTTGAAGTAGTGCCATTCGCCCCACGTCGAGTCGTCCCGTGCGCTCGGCGGCGGCAGGTGAAAATGATCGATGTCGTCGCGCAGCTCCGCGAGCGTGGGATCGCGCCATCGCCGATCCAGATCGTCGTCCTCCCAGGCGCCGGCGGCGATGTCGGCGCCGCCACCGACGGCGCGACTGAGTGACGGAATCTCTCCCGTCGCCTGCACCGCGATCTCTCGCCCGTTAGGCAGCCGCGCGTAGAGAAGTTTCGAATCGATCTGCGGCGCGGCGGCGGCGATCCAGGGCGCGAGCCGCGGCGCCGCGAGCAGTTGGCGGTAGATGAAGCGCGCATGATCGATCGAGAAGAACATTCCACCCAGACCACCCGTCTTCATCACTTCGACGTCGATGCCTTCGGGAAGGACGGTGATCTGGCCGCCACCCACCAGACGCTCCTGTCGCGCCTGCGTGAGCAGTGCTTCCCCGATCGACAGCAAGACGATCATGACGGCGACGCCGAGGCTGTATCCCAGCAGGAGGAACAGCGACCGCCACGGTCGGAGCATGAAGTTGCGGAGCGCGATGAGCGTGATCATCGATGCTGCTCGTCCACGATAACGCCGTCTCGCATGTGGACGACGCGTCGCGCCGCGCGCGCGAGATCTTCATCGTGCGTGACGACGATCAGGGTCGTTCCGTCGCGATTCACGCGATCGAACAAGCCGATCACCTCCGCGCCCGTATGCGCGTCGAGCTCACCCGTCGGCTCGTCGGCGAGAAGCAGCGCCGGCCGATTCGCCAACGCGCGCGCGATCGCAACGCGCTGCTGTTCCCCACCTGAGAGCTCCGTTGGCCGATGCCGTCCTCGCTCGGCGAGCCCGACGTAGGCGAGCAGCTCGCGCGCGCGCTGTCGACGCGCCACTTTCTCCAGCCCGGCCTCGGACATCGGCAATTCCACGTTCTCGGTTGCCGTAAGTACCGGCATGAGATAGAAGCGCTGGAATACGAAGCCGATCGTACGCAGCCTGAACAACGTCGCCTCGCGATCCGACAGGCCGGTGATGTTCTTTCCGCCGACCATCACGATGCCTGACGAGGGCGCATCGATGGCGCCGAGCAGATTGAGCAGCGTCGACTTGCCACAGCCGGAGGGCCCGACGATCGCCAGGTACTCCCCGGCGCGGACATCGAGCGACACGCCGCGGATGGCATGCACGACGCTGCCGGACATTGCGTAGTCGCGCGTCAAATCGCGCGCCGAGATCAGCACGCCGTTCTCGGTCACGCCACCGCTTCCTCACGCAGCGTCCCCGCGATCGGCCGCGACGCTCCATGCCAGGCGGGATACACGCCGGCGAGTATCCCGCACGCCGCAAGCAACCCGAGCGCGACCCACGCGTCGCGCGGCTGGAAGAGAAAGAAGTCGATCGCCTCCGGCAGCCCCGGAAAGGCGGCCAGAATCGAGTTGAGGTAGCGCGCCGTGAGCAGCCCGAGCCCGAGGCCGGCGACGGCGCCGCCGAGCATGATCACGGTCCCTTCGATCAGTATCTGCTCAACGATGCGAATCCGGCGCACGCCGATCGCGCGCAGCACGGCAATTTCGCCGAGGCGCTCGTTCACCGAGACCGTCACCAGCGTCGTCACGAGGAGAAACCCGACCGCCAGGCTCACCGTCCCGAGGATGAAGGCCAACTGTCTGAAGTAGCTCAGCCGTTGCTCCACTTGCTCGATCGCGCTGGCCGTGGAGATCGCGCTGACCTCGGGGATCTCGCGGTCGATGGCCTGACGAGCGGCCTCCACCGCGGCACCGTCTCGCAGCCGCACCATCATCAAGGAGACGCGGTCAGCCTGCGACGGCCCTTCCATCGCCTGGAGCACGGCGAGCGGGAGCGCGAGGGCACGCTCGCCCGCGGCCAGGTAGGTGAAGTGCACGCGCCCGACGATGCGGATCGTCCGCTGGCCGGTGTATCCTCGAAGCTGAGGATCGAAGCCCGCCGCGACGCGCAGCGTATCGCCGATCCGAGCGCCGACCGCCGCAAGCAGCGCATCATTTACCGCCGCTTCCCCGTCGCCAGTGGGAGCGCGCCCCGTGAGTACTTTGTAATCTCCCTGCACCGCCGCCAGTGTCCCCAGCGCCGCCGCGCTCACCGAGGCGCCGCCGCGCTCGACATGGAGCTGCGCTCCCAGCACCGGGCTCACCGCGAGGACGTCGGCGCGCGCCTCGAGACGCGCGATGATCGACGACGCTCCCGGAATCGTCGCGTCGGTGTCGAAGGGCAGCGTCCCCCTCGGCGCCAGCCGAATCTGAAATCCCTGGGAGAGGAGGAGCGAGCGAAAGGACACGCGCATGCCGGAGGCGAGCATCACCATGTCGAGCAACATCGCCGCCGAGATCGCGACGCCGATCACGGCGAGCAGAGTGCGCGTGCGATGCCTGACGAGGGAAGCCCGAGCGAGCGAGAGAATCACGGGCGGCTCATCGCCCGAAGAGCGAGAGTGGCGGCTGTCGCACCAGGCGCTGCGCTGCCAGCCAGCCCGCGCCGACGCCGAGGCAGAGCGAGAGCGCCACGGCGATCCCGATGATCTCGCCGGTGACGAGGGAGAAGGTGAGTGGCGTGCGATAGACGCGCTGATAGTGCCAGTTCACGAATGCCGACACGGCGCTGCCGAGCGCGACGCCGGCGACGCTGCCGCACGCCGCGATCAGCGCCGATTCGAGCACGACGCTGCGCATGATCGTCCGCGCCGAGATTCCCATCAGCCGCAACGCGGCCACGTCGCGCCGGCGCTCGTCGACCTTCAAGAGCATGATGCACAGCAGAAACACCGCGCTGGCGACGATCGTGATGACGCCGATCGCGCGGTGGAAGCGGCTGACGACGAGAAAGGTCGTCGAGCTCTCGACGGCAATTTCTCGCGATGAGTATGCGCGAAACCCAAACGCCGACGCGTCGATGGCACCGAGCGCCGTGTCGGTGGCGGCGTGTCCGCGCGTCGCGACCGCGAAGCGCTCGACGCGCTCCCCGTACCCGACGAGCTGCTGGAGCTCATCGAGGTGAACGCGGATCCGATATGCCCCCCGGGCGACCTCTGACGGATCCGCCGGGCGCTTGACGAGCGCCGACACGATCACCGTGTCGCCGGCCTGGCCCGGCGTCGGCGCCAGCACGAGCGTATCGCCGATGCGCAGGCCGGCGTCCCGGGCGAGCCGCTCGTCGACCGCGATCGTGCGCGGAGGGTGACGAGGCGGCTGTGAATCAATGGACTGCGCCGCGAGCAGTGGAATCAGGGGGAGGAGCGCGATCACGATGTCGGAAGCCTAACGAGCAAGCGCCGGCGCGCCAATCGCGCCCGGCCGGACGGAGCTCGCGCTCCGCCCCCACCGAAAGATGATCGCCGACCCGCGTCGATCCTATCGCTGCCCCTTGCGCACCCAGATCGCCGTGTCCTTCATCGCCCCGCGCGTCTCCTCGAGCGAGTACGACGGCTCGCGCAACACGCCCAGCCCGCGCCGGAGAAGCACCGCCGCGACCGCGAGCTCCACCAGCCCCGTGACGATGGCGCCCACCCACATGTGCCCCGCGGCGAGCCGACCGATGAGCGTCACGAGGAAGATGGTGAGCGCGACCAGCGCGACCACCCCGATGCCGAATGCCACCACCAGGCGCACCGCGCCATGTCCAGCGCGTTGCACGCTCTCCTTCATCTCGAGCTTGGCGAGCCGGACCTCGTCGGCGACAAGCCGTTTCGAGTCCTCACCGAGTTGACGGATGAGATCCGGAATTCCGGCCTCGTTGTCGCCGGTGACTCGGTCGATGGTCACGCGCTGACTCCGCTGGTGCATTCCCGGTGGAGTCGGGCAAGGTTTGTTCCGCCGACGACCGGCGTGCTATGCCTCGCGCTTGCGCCGGACTTCGACGAAGATTTGCGCGGCCAGCGTCGGTCCTATCGCGCGCTCGCGATCGGCACGCATCGATCGCGCACGAGCACTCTCGCTCCCCCCCGTCCCCTGACGGACGATGCGCAGAGTGATCGGCCCACCGAATGGTGCTCGTCCGACGACGCGGACGTCCGCGCCCGGCGTCACGCCGAGCTCCGCGAGATACCGCAGTCGCTCCGGATCGCGATCGCCGACCTGGCGCACGCGTACGACGTCGCCGACGGCGACGTCGACGAGAGCGACCAGGGGCGGCGCGTCGAGCGTCCCTTCGCGAGTAGGAATCGGCGCGCCGTGTGGATCTGTCGTCGGCTCACCGATAGCCGCCGCCATGCGATCGATGAGGTCGTCGGACGCCGCGTGCTCGAGCCGCTCGGCCTCATCGTGCACGCGATCCCACGGATAGCCGAGCGCCTTCGTGAGATACGCCTCGATGACGCGGTGCCGCCGTATCGTGCGCAGCGCCGCGCGACGACCGGCGTCGGTGAGGCGAACGCCACGATATCGCTCGTAACTGATGAGCTCCTGATCGGCGAGACGGCGTAGCATGCCGGTAACCGACGCCGGAGCGATCCCCAGGGCCTGCGCGATCTCGTTCGTGCCGGCGACGCCGGCATGGTCAGGGCCGGTCCCGGCATCGGCGATCTCGATCTCGAAAATCGCCTTTAGATAATCCTCAACAGGCGCCGTCAGCGCGTGAATCGCCTTCACCGCGCTCATGGCTGCCCGGTAGCCGGCGATGAGCGGCTGCCGCTTTCGCGGGCGGCCGAGATCGAGGCTCGAGGTCCCGACTGTCGCCGCTCAGCCCGCACCAGCAGCACGGGAATTCGGGAGATGTGCCGGACCTCGTTCGCGACGCTGCCGTAGAGCAAATCCTGAAGAAATCGATGCCCGTGCGTCGACATCGCGATGAGATCGCATCCCTCGCGCACGGCCGCTTCCGCGATCTCCGCCCCTGGATTGCCCGCGGCGAGGACGCACTCCGCTTCGATGCCATCCGCCTCGAGCGACGCCGCCACTTGCTCGAGATATTCGCGGTCCTCGCGCATTTCCTCCGACTCGCGGAGGTGCAGTTGTCGGACGTTGCGCGCTGCCCAACCGTCGGCGACGTGAATCAACACGACCGACGAGCCGCAATGACGGGCGAGCTTCCGCACGTGCGCGAGAATCGCCTCGTCGTACGGGGTGTGCTCGAGCGGCACCATAATGCGCTTGTACATGGCGACGGCACTCCTCGTCAGGCATCAGCCGGTGAAGCCACGCAGCGTCAGCATGAGCAACCATGCATTGAGCGCGGCAATCACGAACCCGACCGCATACGCGAGAAACTTCAACCATCCTTTGTTCACGAACTCTCCCATCTTCGCGCGCTCCGACGTGAAGCGCACGAGCGGAAAGACCGCGAACGAGAGCTGCAAACTCAGAATCACCTGACTCAGGACCAGCAGCTTCGCCGTGCCACTCTCGCCGTACAAAATAGCGGTCACCACAGCCGGAACAATCGCGATCCCTCGAGTGATGAGCCGGCGCACCCACGGCCGCAACCGGATGTGCAGGAATCCTTCCATCACGATCTGTCCCGCGAGTGTCCCGGTGAGCGTCGAATTGAGCCCCGACGCGAGGAGCGCGAGCGCAAACACGGCGCTCGCGCCGGCACCGAGCAGCGGCGTGAGCAGCTTGTATGCGTCCTGGATCTCCGCCACTTCCTTGTGTCCAGTCGTGTGAAACGCCGCCGCCGACACGATGAGAATCGCCGCGTTGATGAACAGCGCCAACGACAGCGCAATCGTCGAATCCACGAACGCGTACCGCACCGCCTCACGGCGGCCGGCCGTGGTCTCCTCATATCGCCGCGTCTGCACGATCGACGAATGCAAATACAGATTGTGCGGCATCACCGTGGCGCCGAGGATGCCAATCGCGATGTACAGCATGCCGCGATCGCGCACGATCTGCGGCTTGGGAATGAACCCGGTCGCGACGCCCGCAAGGTCCGGCTTCGCCCGCAGCATCTCGAAGAGGAAGCACAACCCGATCGTCGCGACGAGCGCGACGACCAGCGCCTCGAGCAGCCGGAATCCCTTGTTCTGAAGGAACAGCACCAGCATGACATCGAGCGCGGTGAGCACGACGCCCCACGTCAGCGGAATGCCGAACAACAGATTCAATGCGATCGCGGCGCCGATCACCTCGGCGAGATCGCACGCGGCAATCGCGATCTCGCACAGGAGCCACAGCGCGATATTGGTCCCGCGGGAGTAGTGATCGCGACACGCCTGCGCCAGGTCGCGACCGGTGACGATCCCGAGCTTGGACGCGAGTCCCTGCAGCAGCACCGCCATCAGGTTCGAGAGCAGGATGACGCTCAGGAGCGTGTATCCGAACGCCGATCCGCCGGCGAGATCGGTAGCCCAGTTGCCGGGGTCCATGTAGCCGACGGCGACGAGATACCCAGGTCCCGCGAAGGCGAGAATCTTCCTCCACTTCCCACCCTCGGTCACCGGGATGCTGCGATAGACCTCGGCGAGGCTGGGCGCGATCCGCGCGCGACGCCACCCATGGTCGGGTGTCGGCACGCGCGCTTTATGGATGGGTTCAGGAATCGCCATGATAAATTAGTCTTGCCTAATATTTTCTTGAGGCTCGCTTAACGCAAGTCCCAATCTTGAGCGACGTCCCGTTCGGCGAAATGATTCGACCAGCTCGGCTAACGCACCCTCGCGCCCCCCCCCAACGCCGCCCGATGGAGATTCTATGACCGCGACCTCAGCCTCTTCCTCCGCCGCGACCCCGCTTCTGCTTTCGCGCATTGGCCAGATCGCGATCGTCGTGAAGGACGTCGAGCGCGCGACGGCGTTTTACCGCGACGTCCTCGGCATGCGCTTTCTGTTCGCGTTTCCCGGGCTGGCATTCTTCGACTGCGAGGGAGTGCGCATCATGCTCAGCCGGCCGGAGCAGAAGGAATTCGATCATCCGGGCTCGATCCTGTACTTCCGCGTCCCCGACATTCAGGTCGCGTACAACACGCTGCGCGAGCGGAAGGTCGAGTTTCAGGACGAGCCCCACGTCATCGCGCGGATGCCCGATCACGATCTCTGGATGACCTTCTTCCGCGACCTGGACGGCAACGTCCTCGCGCTGATGGCCGAGGTGTCGAAGTAGTGACTGACTGTCATCCTGAGCGAAGCGAGGGATCTGCTTTTCGCTGGCGCTCAAAGCATCATCGGGGAACTTCGGAAAAGGTCTCAAGCGGTGATCCGTGTCCCAGGAATCCCGGACTCTCGAGGTGCCGCGGGCTTGGAGAGCTGTGGGGACGGCCAAGCAATCTGGACTCTTTCGGTGCCGTAGGCTCACGGCTGATCACCTTCACTTCCCGAAATTCCACGAAGAACCAAACCTGCCATTCCCGCTCGGAGGCATCCGCGACACGGAGCCAATGGCAGGATTGTCCATGATGCCCCGGAGCGCCCCCGCCCGCGATCCAGAAACGAGATCTCGACCGCTGTTGCTCCTTTCCCGAAGATCCCGGAAGAACCTCATGGCTCGTTAGGCGCCGCCGCCATCCAGGTAGTCCAGGAACTGGCGGAGCACCCGTTCGGTTAGTCCCCACACGGTGTACGCGCCATGCCGGAACGCCGTCACCTGCCGTTCGCCGAAGCCCCGAATCGCCACCGTCGCCGTTCCCCACGCGGCGCGCTCACGCAACGCGGCGAGGGGCACCCAGAACGCTTCGGCGACCTCCGAGCTCTGTACGATCTCGAGCTCGGGCTTCACGACCGCCACGAACGGCCTAACGATGATCGGCGGCAGGGTCGGCGTGCGTGGACTGATGTCGTCGAGCGCGCCCAGGACGCGGCCATCCCGCGCGAGATCGACTCCGGTCTCTTCCCACGTTTCGCGAATCGCGGTCTGCTCGAGATCGTGGTCGCCCGGCTCCATCCGCCCGCCCGGACACGCCACGTGTCCACTCCACGGATCCCGCTCCGCCTCGGCGCGCTTGATCATCAGCAACTCCGGATCGACCGCCGCCGCCGTCCCCGCGCCCGGCCGGAGTACGAGCGCGATCGCCGCGAGTCGCCGCACGCCGTCGTCCGCGTTGATGCCCACCCCCGGCCGCGCGGCGAGCGCGGCGCGCAGCCGGCGGACGTCCGGCAACTCGAGCAGCGCGTCGATCGACGTCACGGGAACCGCCGGTGATGAGTTAACGATCAACTCTCGACGTCACCGTCGGCCGCGATCCAATCGCGGAAGCCGCCCGCCATCGACTCGACCTCGCCGTACCCCATCTGCTGGAGGGTGTCCGCGGCGAACGCCGAGCGATTCCCGTTGGCGCAATAGACGACGACTCGCTTCTCACGCGGCACCAGCGCTTCGATATTCGTCTCCAGCGAGCCCCGGGCCAAATGCACGGCGCCGGGAATCGTTCCGAGATTGACCTCGGGCTGCTCGCGAATGTCGAGGAACACGACGTCCGGCCGCGATGCGCGCAGCTTCACCGCGTCGCGGGCGGAAATCTCCTTTACGCGGGCGCGTGCTTCGTCGAGTAGGTGCTGACCTGTCTTGTACGTGGGCATTGCCGATTGCGCGCTCTGGGATCACTGCAAGATACGCAGCGTCCGCGCGTCCGCGTCCAGCTCCGCGTCGGCGCCAAGCGGTAGCGTCCACTGGTCGGCGACATGTCCAACCGGCGCACCGGCGATGCACGGCACCCGTAGCGCCACGGCGACCTCTCGCAGCACGTCGTCGAGCGTGCGCGCGCCGAGGCGCTCCTCCGGCTCGTCGGTCGGCACGTCGCTGAATTGACCGAACACGATGCCACGGCACGCCGCGAGACGACCGGCAAGACGCAGTTGCGTCAACATTCGATCGATGCGATAGACCGCTTCGTTGACGTCTTCGACGACGAGCATCGCGTCGCGATAGTCCGGTTCGTAGGGGGTCCCCATCAGAGCGCAGAGGATCGCGAGGTTCCCGCCGACAAGACGCCCGCGGGCGTGTCCGGGATGGAGCGTCGTTGCATTCGACGCCGTTCCACAGGAATCGCCTCCCGAAAGGGCGCGCTGCAATGAGTCGCGCGAGAACGCCGTGAGCGAGGCGCGCGCGGTCGGTCCATGGTAGCTCACGACCTCGCATCGTGTCGCGAGCGCCGCGTGAAACGCGGTGACGTCGGAGTAGCCGATGATCGGTTTTGGACGACGCCGGAGCGCCGCGTAGTCGATCTGGTCGATCACTCGCATCATGCCGTAGCCGCCGCGGACGCACCAGACGGCGTCGACCGCGTCGTCGGTGAGCGCCTGATTCAGATCCGCTAAACGTTGCCCGTCCAGACCGGCGAGGTAGCCTTCACGCGCGAGTACGTGCTCGCCGACGACCGGCACCCAGCCGAACGAACGTGCGTTCTCTTGCGCGCGTTGCAAGTCGGCTTCGCCGCTCAGCGGCCCGGCGGGAGCGACGAGCGCGACGCGCGCGCCGGCGGCAATCGTCGGTCGACGCATCAGTCGAGGCCGGCGCGACGGCGCGACCTCGGCGCGATCAGTCTCAATGGTCGTGCTCGCGTCACGCGACGCAACGTAGACCGTCTCGAGAGCACGGTCAACTCGCGCGAAACGGCCTCACGTGGCACCGGACCTGCGCAACGTCCTCCGAGCCCGGCGTGCTCGAGGACGCATTGCGAAGATCGCCGGCCTTTCATCACACTCGGAGGATGCACACGATGGCTGACCCAAAGGACAATCTCAACAAACCCGGTTCGAGTGGCTCGTCAGGCAGCAGTCAGAATGACCCTGGCATCGGCGGTAGCTCCGCGTCGCGTCCGCGACAGTCGGACGGCGACATGACCGATCCTGATCTCGACGACACGCAGTCGAGTGGGCGCACGGGAAGCGGCTCGTCAGGCAGCTCGAGCTCCTTTGGCGGCACCTCGTCGAAGCCCGGCTCCAGCAGCTCTTCCAGTTCGTCGAAATTCGGCTCCAGTGGATCATCCTCGTCGCAGCCCGGTGGCTCGAGTGGATCGAGCGGCTCCGGTGGATCGAGCGACTCGAGCGATTCGTCCGGCTCCAAGCGCTAGTCCGCAATCACAGCGCGAGAAAGGGCGTCGGCAAATGCCGGCGCCCTTTCGCTTGCTGCCTTGCTCGACCGTGCGAGGTACTTAGCTTTGGCGGGTGTCGCGCCCATCGCTCAGCACGCGCGTGCTCGTCGCGCTCATCCTTGGCCTGGCATTCGGTCTCGTTCTGAGCCGCGCGAGCGCGCAGACGATCGAGCGCGTCGTCGCGTACGTCGAGCCCTTTGGGACGCTCTTCGTGAACGCGATCCGGATGACCGTCGTTCCGCTCGTCGTGTCGCTCGTGATCGTCGGCATCGCCGGTGCGGACGCGACGCGAATCACGCGTATCGGCGGCCGCGCGCTTCTCGTCGCGATCGTGTTTCTCTGCCTTTCCGGGCTGGTTGGCGCGATCGTCGCCCCGCCCGTGTTCGCGCGCCTCGCTATCGATCCGAGCGCCGTCGCCGCGCTGCGCGCGCGGGCGACGACGGCATTCGGGCCCAGGAGCGCCGCGGACGCGGCGCGTAGCGCGCCGGGCTTCCTTCAATGGCTCGTCGATCTCGTTCCCGCCAATCCGGTGCGCGCCGCCGCCGACGGCGCCATGCTCCCACTCATCGTCTTCGCCGTGGCCTTCGGCATCGCGCTGCTTTCGGTCGCGGCGGAGCATCGAGAGCCGGTGCTCCGCTTCTTTCGCGGCGTCGCCGAGGCGATGCTGCGCCTCGTCCGCTGGGTGCTCGCCCTGGCGCCGTTAGGCGTCTTCGCGCTCACCCTGCCTCTCGTCGCTCGACTTGGCGTCGTCGCGATCGGTGCGCTCGCGTCGTACGTCGTCCTCATCGCCCTGGCGACGAGCCTCTTCGTGCTCCTCCTCGTCTACCCCGCGGCAGCGATCTTCGGGCGCGTGCCTCTCGCTCGCTTCGCGCGAGCCGTCTTCCCCGCCCAGGCGGTGGCGTTCTCCTCGCGCAGTTCGCTCGCCGCGCTCCCCGCGCTCATCGAGGGCGCCGAGCGGAAGCTCGGCATGGCCCCGGAGTCGAGTGCGTTTCTGCTTCCCCTCGCGTCGGCGCTCTTTCGCGTCGGCGGGGCGATCGGACTCATCGTCGGCGCGGCGTTCATCGCTCGCTTGTACGGGAGTGACCTAACGAGCGCGCAGGTGGCGACCGCCGCCGTCACCGCCGTGTTGACGAGCTTCAGCATCCCCGGCATTCCCGGCGGCTCCATCGTCGCCTTGGTTCCCGTCCTCGCCAGCGTCGGCCTTCCCGCCGAGGGTGTCGGCGTACTCCTCGGTGTCGACACGATTCCGGATGCGTTTCGCACGACGGCGAACGTCACCGGACAGATGGCCGCCGCCGTCATCGCCGAGACTCCCCAGCTCTGATGTCACTCGCGCTCGCGCTGATCGCGGCGGCGCCCTGGGTCGCGCTCCCACCGTTGGCGATGCTGCGAGTCGTTCGATCGCGATCACTGGCCGACGAGAGCGACGCGCCACCGCCGAACGCGCCGCGCGTCTCCGTCATCGTGCCCGCGCGAAACGAATCGCGCAACATCGCGCGTTGCGTACAGTCGATCCTCGCGACGCGCTACGCGCCCATGGAGCTCATCGTCGTCGATGACCACTCCACCGACGACACCGCCGAGCGAGCGCGGGCGGCGTCGGCCGGCGACGACCGCTTCCGCCTCGTCACGAGCTCGCCGCTGCCTAACGGCTGGTTCGGGAAGCAGTGGGCGTGTTCGACGGGCGCGTCCGCCGCCACCGGCGGCGTTTTCCTCTTCACCGACGCCGATACGACGCACGCGCCCGATCTCCTGCCGCGCGCGGTCGGTCGACTGGTGCGCGAGCGAGACGACTTGCTCTCCGTCGCTGGCCGCCAGGAGATGAAAGGCTTCTGGGAGCGTCTCCTTCAACCGCAGGTGTTCTGGATCCTCGTCCTGCGCTACGGCGGAACGGAGAGCGTGAACCACGCGACGCGCGCCGAGAATGTGATCGCGAGCGGCCAGTGTCTTCTCGTCCGTCGTGAGGCGTACGACGCCGTCGGAGGGCACGGGTCGGTCCGCGGCAAGGTCGCCGAGGACCTCGCGCTCGCGCAGCGCTTCTTTCGCGCCGGCCTTCGCGTTAGGCTGGTCCGCGGCGACGATCAGCTTGCGACACACATGTACGGCTCGCTCTCGGAATTGACCGCCGGCTGGGGAAAGAACATGTTCGCCGGTGGCATCGACGCGATGCCGGGCGGCGCGGTCGGACGCGCACTGTTCCCATTCGTGTTGCCGGTCGTGCCGCTGATGACGCTGTCGCCG
Organism: Gemmatimonadaceae bacterium; assembly: GCA_036557635.1. Lineage (GTDB taxonomy): Bacteria > Gemmatimonadota > Gemmatimonadetes > Gemmatimonadales > Gemmatimonadaceae > AG2. The sequence continues at coordinate 15,389 of DATBHD010000206.1, read as the reverse complement.
GCGATCGTCGCGTTCCTGGCGTTCGCCGGATCGATGAGCGCGGCGTGGCGTCTCTGGTCGGTGCTGTGTGTTGCGGCGAACCTGTTGTGGTGGGCGCTGGTCTATCGCGGCTTTCACCAGCGAGTCTGGTACGCGTTGCTCCATCCGCTGGGCGCGGCCGTCGTGCTCTTCATCGTGCTCCGTGCGATCGTCCGTGGCCGGCGCGTCGGTTGGAAGGGACGGGAGTACGTCGCGCGCTGAGTCGCGCGTGACTTTGGCGCGGCTCGCAACGACGCGGTAACGGCCCCTGAGACGCGCACCGGCATCGTGCCGGCGTGCGCACTCTCCACGCCGCCGCGCAGCTCCTCGCGGACGCCGACGCGCTCGATACGCTCGTGCCGATCGCGTCCGCGGCGGGGTGCGGTGGTCACGTCGTACCGCTCGACGAAGCGCTCCGGCGCGACATCGGCATCGACGTCGCCCGCGACGCGCGGATCGCCGACGGACCGGGCGCGGTGCGTGCGTTGCTCATCGAGCTCGACGGACGCGCAACGATGCGCGAGCTCCTCCTGCGCAGCGCCGACCGACTCGCCGCGCGGACGCCCCATGTCTTGTGGCTCGTTCTCGCGACGCAACCGTCGACCGCGCACGTCGCGATTGCCGCGTGGCGTGCCGACAAGAGGCCGCCACGCGTCGCCGCCCTGATCGTCGACCGCGAACGCATCGTCGACAGCGACGCCGAAACACTGGCGTCGCTCATCGCCGCGAGAGACCTACGCCCCGACGCCGACGTCCTCACGTACGCGCGATGGGTGGAGGTGCTTGGTCGCGAGGCGCTCACCCGCCGGTTCTATCGCGCGCTCGAGATCCGCGTCCAATCCCTCGCCGCTTCGCTCCCGCGCGGACACGCCGAGGAACGTCGCGAGCTGGCGCTGCTGTACGCGTCGCGCCTCCTCTTTCTCTGCTTCCTCGAGGCCAAAGGCTGGCTCGACTCGGATCGCGGCTTTCTGGCGCGCGCGTTCGACCGCTGCATGGAACGTGGTGGGCACTTTCATCGGCGCGTCCTGTTGCCGCTCTTTTTCGGGACACTCAACACGCGATACCACCGTCGAGCTCCGGCGGCGAGGGCGCTCGGCGGCATTCCCTTCCTGAATGGCGGCCTCTTCGCGCGCACGCCTAACGAGCGTCGTCTGCGCGACGCGACATTTCCCGACGACGAGCTGGGTAAGCTCTTCAGCGATCTGTTCTCGCGCTACCGCTTCACGGCGCGCGAGGAGAGTACCGATTGGATCGAGCTGGCCGTCGATCCGGAGATGCTCGGCAAGGCATTCGAGTCCCTCATGTCGGGCCGGGATCGAAAGGGGAGCGGCTCGTTCTACACGCCGCACGCGCTCGTCGAGCGCGTCACGAACTCCGCGCTTGCCCGAGCGCTCGCTGTGTCCCCCGAGACGTGCCACGTCGCGAGTGTCGCCGAGCTCTCCGAGGTAACGCAACGCGCGCTGCGCGAGCGCCTCGGCGGCCTGACGGTTCTCGACCCGGCGTGTGGATCGGGCGCCTTCCTCGTGTACGCGCTCGAGCGGCTCTCCGAGCTGCGGCGCGCCGCCGGCGATGCGCGCAGCACGGCCGAGGTTCGGCGCGACGTGCTCATGCGTTCGATCTTCGGCGTCGACAAGAACCCGACCGCGGTCTGGCTCTGCGAGCTCCGGCTCTGGTTGTCGGTCGTCATCGAATCAGACATCGAGGACCCACTGGATGTCCCGCCGCTTCCGAACCTGGATCGCAACATTCGCGTTGGCGACTCGCTCGCCGCCGGTGTCGTCGACGATTCGCTCCCTGTCGGCCGAGCGCTGCGACTTCGGCAGCTGCGCGAGCGCTACGCGCGCGCGTCCGGTCCTCGCAAGGACTCACTCGTCAGGCAGCTCGATCGCGAGGAGCGGCGCATCGCTCTCGACCGCCTCGACGGTGAGCTTTCCTCGATCCACGCGCATCGTCGCGACTTGCTCGGGGCAATGCGGGGATGCGACCTGTTCGGCGCTCGCTCCGCGCCCGAAACCGACGCGCGCACGCAGGCAACGAGTCTGCGCGCTCGAGCCGCCGCGTTGCGCGCCGAACGGCGACGCCTCGCCGATGGCGGTGCACTTCCCTTCTCTTTCGCCGTGCACTTTGCCGACGCCATGGCGCGCGCCGGATTCGACGCCGTCATTGGGAATCCGCCCTGGGTACGCGTGCATCGCATTCCGCCCCGCGAGCGGGAGTCGTTGCGCCAGCGCTATCGCTGCTTCCGCGCCGGAGGCTGGGAGAGTGGCGCGGCGCGCGCGCACGCCGGTCGCGGATTCGCCGCGCAGATCGACCTGGCCGCGCTCTTCATCGAGCGCTCGGTGCGTTTGCTTCGGCCCGGTGCCGTGCTCGCGCTCGTCGTGCCGATGAAGCTCTGGCGGTCCCTCGCCGGCGGCGGCGTTAGGCGCCTGCTCGGTGAGGAGACGCGTATCGTCGAGCTCGAGGATCTCACCGACGCGCCCTCGACCTTCGACGCCGCCGTGTATCCGTCGGTGCTCGTCGCCGAGCGCTGGAACGGCGCCGCGGACGAGACGCCGGGCGAGATCCTCGCCTCGTCGCATCACTACGGCTGTGGCGCGCTGCGTTGGCGGTTGCCGCGCCGCATGCTGACCTTCGACGCATCGGCCGGCAGCCCATGGCTCGTTCTGCCACCCGAGGTCCGCACCGCGTTCGATCGGCTTCGTGCCGCCGGCGTCGCGCTCGCGGACAGCTTCCTCGGTCGCCCGCATCTGGGCGTGAAGTCGGGCTTCAACCTCGCCTTCGTCGTCGCCGCGAGCGGAGTTGCCGGCGACGTCATGAACATCGTCGCCGCGAACGGCCGTCAGGGCTGCGTCGAGACCGAGCTGCTTCGTCCGGCGATCCGGGGCGAGCACGTTCGCTCCTGGCGCATCGATCCGCCTAACGAGTACATCGTCTGGACGCACGCCGCGGGCGGCCGGCCCCTCGAGCGCCTGCCCCCCCACGCGTTGCGATGGCTCGGTCCGTGGCGTCGCCAGCTCAGCGCGCGGGCGGACGCGCGCCGCGGTCCCTGGTGGTCGCTCTTTCGTGTGGAGGGAGCGAGCGGCGAGGCGCCGCGTGTCGTCTGGGCTGATCTCGGCCGGAGCCCACGGGCCACGCTGCTCACCGCGAGCGACCCCTCCGTGCCGCTCAACAGCTGCTACGTCGCGCTCTGTCGGGACGACGAAGACGCCCTCGCGCTCAGCGCCATTCTCAACTCGCCGATCGCCGAAGCGTGGCTCGCCGCGCTCGCCGAGCCCGCGCGCGGTGGCTACCGTCGATTCCTCGGTTGGACCATGTCGCTCCTCCCGCTACCCGTCGATTGGCAGCGAAGCCGCGCCGCGCTCGCTCCCATCGCCGAGCGAGCGATCCGCGTCGATGGTGACTCGCTCGCGCTCCGCGATGAGCTGCTGGAGGCGACGCTCGCTGCCTATCGATTGCGTCATTCCGATATGGCGCCCCTGTTGACCTGGTTCACCCGGTGACATCGGTCGACGCCGACGCGATCCTGGCGCGCGCGAAGTCGGTCCTCGCGCGAGAGATTCTCGACGCCGAAAGTGGTCCGACGCTGATCGGAGACGTCAGGTTGCACGAGCATCAGCGCCGCGCCGTCGCGCGTGTCCGCGTCCTGCTCGCGACCGCCGGCGGCGCGCTGCTCGCCGATTCGACTGGACTCGGTAAGACCTTTGTCGCTCTCGCTGTCGCCAAGGGAGTTGAGCGCGTTCTAATCGTCGCACCGGCGGCGCTTGCCGAGAGCTGGCACCTGGCGATGGCGCGCGCGCGGGTCGAAGCGCGATTCGTGTCACTGGAACGCCTGAGCCGCGGCGCCTCGAGCCACCTCGCCGGCCCCCAGCTCGTGATCGTCGACGAAGCGCATCATCTGCGCAATCGGCGTACGAAGTCCTACGCCGCCGTCGCCGCGCTCTGTGACCGCGCGCGCGTCCTCTTGCTCAGCGCCACGCCGCTGCAAAATCGCCGCGCTGATCTCGTCGCCCAGCTCGCTCTCTTCCTCGGCGACGCGGCGGCGTCGGCGACGGATGCCGACCTCGCGCGCCTCATCGTTCGTCGACGCGCGGACGAGACGATCCGCATTCCGTCGATCGACGGCCCACGCTGGGTTCGTCCGCCCATCATCGACGATTTTCTCGACGACATCCTCGCGCTGCCGCCGCCACTTCCCGGATCCGACGAGGGCACGGCTGGCACCCTCGTCGCCTACGGCCTGTTGCGCCAGTGGGCGTCCAGCCGCGCCGCGCTCGTCGCCGCATTGCGACGCCGGATTGCCAAAGCGGTCGCGATGCGGACGTCGCTCGAAGCTGGCCGCTGGCCCAGCCGCGAGCAGCTCGCCGCCTGGACTCACTCCGCGGACGCCGTCCAGCTCGCGCTCCCCGAGCTCTTGACACCGTTAGGCAGCATCGCGCCTCGGCTCGATGCGATGCTCGGCGCGGTGACAGATCACGCCGACGCTCTCGGCGATCTTCTCGCCCGGATTCGGGACGCGCCCGATCCTGATCCGATTCGCGCCGCTACGCTCGCCGATATCTGCCGGGCGCACTCTGGCGCGCGCGTTCTCGCGTTCAGCCAGTACGCCGAGACCGTTCGCGCACTCTCACGTTTGCTCATGCCGAAGCAGAACGGTGTCGCCGCATTGACGGCGAGCGGCGGACGGGTCGCCGGCGGGCGCGTCACTCGCCGCGAGGTGCTCGCCCAGTTTTCACCGAACGGCCGCGACGCCGCGCCGGCGGCGGAGCGCATCGCGCTGCTCGTCACCACCGACGTCCTGAGCGAAGGCCTCGATCTGCAGCGCGCGTCCGTCGTCGTGCACCTCGATTTGCCCTGGAATCCTGCTCGACTCGAGCAGCGCGTCGGCCGCGTGCGACGGCTCGGTTCGGAGCAGGAGACGGTGTTCGTGTACGCTCTCGCTCCACCAGCGCGCTCCGAAAGCATGCTGCGCGTCGTCGAGCGACTGCGCGCGAAGCTCGGGATGGCCGCGCGAATCGTCGGACTCGAATCGGCCGTGATTCCGGAGGCGGTGGACGACGATCCGATCGCGCCACCGGAGCTCGCCAGCAAAACGCACGCGCTGCTCGCGACCTGGCGCGACTCGGTTGCCGCCAGCTCGATGCCTAACGATAGTGACGCCGGCGTCCCGATGGTCGCCGGCGTCCAGGCGCCGCACGACGGATTTCTGGCACTGCTCGCTTCGGGACGTGAGCGCTTTCTCCTCGCCTCACTCGACGGCTCTCGCCCCTCCCTCGGCGCCGCCGCGGTCAGCCGGACAGTTGAGATGGGACGCGAACCCGCGATTGTCCCGACGGCGGCCGAGACTCGGCGGGCGGTCGCCGCCGTGCGCGCCTGGTCTCGTGATTTCGCCGCGCGCCGACGGCTCTCGATCGCGAGTCCCGCCGGATCACGCGTCCGCATCCGGATCGCCGCCCGGATCACGGCGCTGTTGTCGTCCGCGCCGCGGCACCAGCGCGCCACGCTTGCGCCCCTCGCCTCCGCCGCGCAGCGAGCACTCTGCGCCCCGTTAGGCGCCGGCGCCGAGCGCGCGCTCGTCGCACTGGCCGGCGCGGCCGAAGCGGACGCCAAGTGGCTGCGCGATATCGCCACGCTCGGCGCCGGCCGTGATTCGGGCCGCATGTCGAGCGAGCCCGAGCCGTTGGTTGTGATCGTCCTGCGCCGACCGCCCGACGGCGGCAAGAGTGGCGATCGGGCGGTCTAGCGGAGCGGGGTCGCTCGCAGTCGCACGAACAGGACGCTCGTCTCCGGTCCCACACCGACCATCATGCGGCCGCCAACGAGCGTATCCGCCGTGTATTGACCGACGCGTTTTCCGTTCACGAGCAGCACGATGTCCTGGCCGTGTACCTCGACCATGACGTGATTGGTCGCGTTGACATCGGTCAGTACCGCCGCCACCTCGGACAACTTCACCAGCGAGTTGCACTCGCGATCGCTGTTCCAGCAGAGCTCCACACTGCGATCCGCGCTCACGCTGAGCGAGTAGTACGTTCCAGATCGATCTTGCCGGCCGAAGCCGAGAATCACCGTGCCTTTCTTCGTCGTCGACAGCTGAGACACCTCGAGATCGAGCCGCACACTTGCCGGAAGATCGAGCGACGGATAGCGCACGAGGCACATTGCGTCCGTCGATGTATTCTCCATCCGGATGCCTTCCAGCTCGAACCGCGCGCGACACCGCGGGTTCGACCAGATGAATCCTTCCGAGGCATTCGATTGAGCAAACGCGTCGTCGATGATCGGCGGCAGTGGCGGCGGCTCGGGCGGCTTGGCGGTCGAGCAGACGCTGGTCAACCCGCCCAGAAGGATCGAATCACTCCCGGCCGTCGACAGCTCACGACGTACGCTGTCATCGATCGCGAACGCGATGCAGTACGCGCTGGCGTTTCGCAGAATCTGCCGCGACGACACGCCGTGCTGGCGCAGATCGATGACTTCGGCAAGCGACAGAGCCTTCGTCGCCTGTTGCGCGGCGAGAGGTGTGGCGGCGAGAAGGAGGGCTGTCGCGCCGAGCAACGCACGACACCGCGCCACCGTGTGTGACGCACGGAATGCCATCATTGGCACGCCCTCGCTTCCTCGCCGCGACGCTTCCGCATTTCATTCTCCGCCGTGCATGCCTGCAACGCTCGTGAGTCGGCCTGTTCGAGCTGTCGGCGCAGCCCTCGAATAGCCTCAGAGTCTGGATAGCGGGCCGCGACGCTGTCGAGCTCCACGATCGCCTCACGGAATGTACGTCGCGCGATCGCGTAGTCGCCCTGATCGGCTTGATCTCGTCCGGTCGTTAGGCGCGTCCGCTCGTCGACCAGCAGTTCGGGCGGAACGATCTTGAGATCGGGAGTCGCGGACAGGGCGATCTTCACGTTTGGCAGCTTTCCCGCCGGTAGAATCGGAGCGCGCGTCACCGGCGCCGTCTCGGCACCACGTGATGTGGCCGCGGGCGCTGGCGTCGTCCGCTTCGCGTCTGGCGAATCCGCGGGCGGACGGTCCGCCGCCGGCGGCGTGCGCGGCGTACTCGCCGGCATCGCGCCGCTCTCGACCGCTTCGTGCGTTGCGCCCGACAGCGTCGCCGGAGGGGCCACTGTGCCGGCGGGCTGAGATTCCGCCGACCTCGGCGCGCTCGAAGACATTCGAAGGCCGCTGGCGCGACCGTTGCGCGCGAGGAGAATCAGCGAGCTTCCGACCGCGACCACGAAAATCGCCGCGGCGGCGAGGCTGTAACGCCGTCGTCGACTCGGCGCCCCGTACGCCGCGCTCGTCTCGTCCGATTGAAGACCAACCTCGGTAACCAGATCGAACCCTTGAGCCGTCTCCGGGACTGCGGCGACGGATGGCTCAGTGGCAGGGACCATCGGCGCGAACGTCGGCGCCGAAACCAGCGGTGCGGCGCGCTCCTCGATCGCAGTCGGGCGCGGTGGAGGCGCCGCCGTCGACGCCGCGCGCGCGAGCGCTTCGAGCTGTGCAAACTCGTTAGGCTGCTCCGTTGGAACAACGTCGCGATCCGCTCCCGCTCCGCCGAAACGCGACGCCGCGCTTCGAAGCATGCGGAACAGCTTCGTCGAGCTCCGTTCCTCGCCAGGAAGAACGATTCCGCCCGCCGCCAGTCGAAGCGGCACGCCGTCGTCGAGCTCTCCCGCCTCGCCGGCAAAGCTGTCGAGGCGAGGTGCAAGCTCAGAGGCCTGCGAAGGATACGCAGTGCGCGGCCGTCCATCGCTCAGCGCGGCCTCGAGTTGGCGACGAAGCTCCGAGACCGCGTGCGGTCGCTGCTGCGGGAGCAGCGCCATGCCGCGCATGACCAGCCCGGCGAGCCCCGGCGCCAGGCCCGGCACACCCATGAGTGGCGACACGACCGCCTCTCCCGATGCCCGCTCCAACGCGGTCGGCGGCGTCGCGCCTGTTAGCAAATAATAAAGCAGGGCCGCCGAAGCGTAGACATCGGTCCACGGACCGATGTCCTTCGTGCCGTACTGCTCGAACGCGGCGAAGCCAGCCGTGAGATCGGTCGCATGAACCGGCAAGTGTCGCCGCGCGCTGAACTCCAGCAGCAGCGCGTTGCCGCCCTCCGCAATGTGCACCGTGCGTGGCGAGAGATCCCGATGAATGATGCTCTCGGCGTGCAGCAGCTCGAGCGCCGATAGGAGCTGCTGAACGATTCGCGCCGCGTCGGCCGGAGCGACGCGACCTTCCGCGGCGCGCACGTAGTCGGCGAGCGATCGCGACTCATGACGGTCCATTACCACATAAACCGTCTGATTCGCATCCACCACGGCACGCACCCGTACCACGTGCGGATGGGAGACTTCGGCAAGCACCGCTCCTTCGAGCGCAAACCGGTGCAGCGAGCGAAGGAAATCACGCTCGCAGTCTGGCGAGTGCGCCCGTACGGCGGTGCCGTCGACACCACGAGAGACGAGACCGCGCGGGAAGAACTCCTTGACCACGACCGCGTCGCCAGTCAGTTGGTCTTCCGCGAGATAGCTGAACGCAAAGGGACTCGCTCCGCGAACGGAACGAATGCAGTAGCGGTCAGCCAGCAGCGCTCCCGTACGAAGCGCAAGCGCGTGGTGCGACTCCTGAACGTCGGCGGGCACACCCACTCCGGTGCAAGATGCGCCAAAGTAATTGCGCAACGCATGCCGGTCTAACGATTGTTTCGCGCACTTGCGTCTTGTACGGCCAATTCACGGCGCGACAAGGACCTAACGCTCGAGGCACGAGCCGTCGCGACGCGCAAGCGGGGCCCGCGAATGAAGCAAATGAGTCGTGAGAGCAGCAGTACCGCGCCACGGTGTTGCGCCGGCGCAACACCTCCGCGCGGGCTCGACTGACTCGTCTAGGCCGAGCCAACCGTCGGCATCTCCGCGCTCGTCTTGAAATCGCGCACCGCCTCGGCCGCTCCCCGCGGAAGTGTCAGAACGAAATTGGCGCCCTGAGTCGCCGCATTCTCGAGGGTCAGCTCACCGTTCATCCCGCGCGCGAGATCGCGACTAATGGCGAGCCCGAGTCCGAGACCCTCCTGGGGTTGCGTCAAGGAGCGATCGAGCTGCACGAAGGGCTCGAACACCTCCTCCTTTCGGGCGTCGGGGATGCCAGGTCCAGTGTCCTGCACACGCACCGCGACACGTGATTCGCCAGCGGCACTCGCCGACAGCGTGATGCGCCCACCGGCCGGTGTAAATCGAATCGCGTTCGAGAGAAGGTTCAGCACCACCTGCCGCAGCTTTTCGCGATCGGCGATGACGGTGAGGTCCCGCTCCGATGGTACGTAATCCAGCGTGAGCGACTTCGCCGATGCCTGCGGTGACACGAGTGCGTCGAGGTCCGCCAGGAACGGATCGATCGCGATGGCTACGAGCGAGTACGTCAATTGTCCGCGCTCGATGCGACTGAGGTCGAGAACGCCGCTGATCAACCCGAGCAGGTGCTGGCCGCTACTGCGAATGCGAGCCAGATCGCGTCGCTGCGCGTCGGTCAACGGGCCGCGGAGGCCCATCTCCAGTAGCTCGGTATAGCCCGCGATGGCATTGAGCGGAGTGCGCAGCTCGTGGCTCATCGTCGCGAGAAACTCCGACTTCGCGCGATTGGCCGCGAGCGCGTCTTCTGACTTCTGTTCCAGTGCGCGCTGCGCGACGGCGACCTCGTTCGCCATGTGGTTGAAGCTCTCCGCCAGCCTCGCGATCTCGGCCTCACCCGAGGTCGGAACGCGTGTGTCGTACTGCCCGCGCGCGATGGCTTCCGCCCCGTCGGCAATTGCGACGATCGGTTTCGCCACCCGCCCACCGATGAAGAGCGCCGCCGCCATCCCCGCGACGAGGAGCGCGATCGCGACGATGAGCAGCTCCCGGAGCGTCGCCCGCGGCGGCGCAAGCACCTCGCTCACTCGCGATTCCATCGCGACGTACAACGGCGTCCCAAGAACGGGCGCCTCGGCAATGAGCAGTTTCTCCGCACCACGAAGGGCGTGGCCCGAGTCGTTAGGCGGTCGCTGCGGCGGAGACACGGGAATCCCGGTCACCGTCGTCCAGACGCTGCCATCGCTGTTGTGGTAGTAGGCGCTGACACCCTCGCCGGCGAGCGCGCGAATGCTGCGTCCCGCCTGCGGATTGGCGGCGATGACACGTTGCTGCGCGAAGTAGCCGATTGGCTTCGATCCTTCGCGTATCGGCTGGACGATCCAGAAATACGTTCGTCCGCCTGACGCGTACAAGCGGCCGAATTGGAGCGAGTCGGTGTTTCTCACCTCGTCGATGCCGGTGCGCGGGACGCGCGGCTCGCCGAGAGGTCGGCCGCCGGCTGCATACTCCGGAATCTTTGCCTGATCCTCTCCGATGAAGGTGATCCGATTTCCGTCCGCACTCCAGAGCTCTATCGGCAACCCCGAGTCGGTTGGCGCCGAGAGCTGCGCCAGTGCGCTCCGTGCCGCTTGCACGATGCTGTCGCGCGAAACCGGTCGGGCGCGTGAACCACCCTGCGCGCCATTCTCCGCGACAAGCAGGGCGCGGCGGATCGCCGAATCTCGCGTCGCTTCTGCATAACGGACGCGCGTCTGCCGGATACCCGTTTCACCGAGGCTCGCGAGCTGCCGAGTCGCCCGGTCGAGTCCCTGCGTCGCTCCGGAAAGCGCCGAGCGGGTGAGCGCCTCGTATGCCACCGCCAGGACGATCATGAGTGACAGCGCGATCACGGCGCCTGTCATCAGCGACAGTTGTCGCGCGAGCGACATCCGGGAGCGGGTTGTTCCGGTCATCACATCGTCAGCTGGCGCGTGTTAGGTCGTTCGATCACACATCTTATCGTCGACTGCGCGAGGGCTACTTTCGCCTGCGTCATCGCGATCCGCAAGCACGCTCGCGCGCAAGTGCACAGACCGTGCTAGTATCAAGGCGCCCAATGGCAGGAGATGAGCGGGATCCCCCCCCGACCAGCCGGAATCTCACCGGCGGAGTGAGCCATGTGGAAAGAATTCAAGGCCTTCCTGATCAAGCAGAACATGCTGGCGCTCGCGATTGCCGTCGTCATCGGTGCCGCGACGAACGACGTCGTTCAGGGGCTGGTGAATGATTTCATCATGCCCGTGATCAACGCCGTCTCCCCGTCGAAGGCCTGGGCAGAATTGCGCTTTCCGTCGAGTGGTCCGGTTCAGTTCACGTATGGGCACTTCCTCAGCGTGCTGATGAAGTTCGTCATCATCGGCTTCGTGTGCTGGCGCCTAACGCTCGCCCTCATCAAGACGCCGAAGTCGGAGTCGAAGCCGTCGACGCGCGAATGCCCCTTCTGCCGTCAGACCATCGACGCCCGCGCGAGCCGCTGCGCCTTCTGCACCAGTCAGCTCGCCGCCGCCTGAGCCGTTGACCTTGGAATACACGACGCTCGGCCGGAGTGGGCTCACCGTCTCTCGTCTGTGTCTCGGGTGCATGAGCTACGGCTCGCCGCAGTGGCGGCCGTGGGTGCTCGACGAGACGGCGGCCAGGCCCTTCTTTCGCAAAGCCCTCGACGCCGGTGTCAACTTCTTCGATACGGCGGACATGTACTCGCTGGGCGTGAGTGAGGAAGTCACCGGCCGCGCGTTGCGCGAGATGGCCAATCGCGAGGAGATCGTCCTCGCGACCAAAGTCTACTATCCGATGAACCCGCGCCCGAACATGAGCGGGCTCTCTCGCAAGCACATCGTCCAGGGCTGCGAAGCGAGCCTCCGCCGGCTCGGCGTCGACGTCATCGACCTGTACCAGATCCACCGCTTCGACGCCACAGTGCCGATCGAGGAAACGCTCGCCGCCCTCGATCACCTCGTTAGGCACGGCAAGGTGCGTTGCATCGGTGCCAGCTCCGGCTATGCCTGGCAGCTCATGCGCGCGTTGAGCATCTCCGAACGCAACGGGTGGGCGCGCTTCGTGTCGATGCAAAATCACTACAACCTCGCCTATCGCGAGGAAGAGCGTGAAATGATTCCGCTCTGCCGCGCGGAGGGGCTCGCCGTCATCCCCTGGTCGCCGCTCGCACGCGGGCTCGTCGCGCGCCCGAAGCGCGACTCCGAGGCGCGCGGTACGACGCGCTCCAGCAACGATCGGTTCGCCGAACAGTTCTATGCCGGCAACTTCGACTGGGCTATCGTCGACGTCGTCGAGCGCATCGCCGCCGAGCGCGGCGTCTCGATGGCCGAAGTCGCGCTCGCGTGGCTGCTATCACGTCCCGGCGTGACCGCTCCGATCGTCGGTGCGACGAAGATCGAACAGCTCGAAACCTCTCTCCGCGCTCTCACTCTCGAGCTGACGCGCGACGAAATCGCCGCGCTCGAAGCCCCCTACACGCCGAAACAGGTCCGCTTCTAACCCTCTACCCTCTACCCTCTACCCTCCACCCTCTACCCTCTACTCTCTACCCCTCTACTCCTCGAGCGCTGGCTCGTACTCGCGCGGCACGGGCCGGCCACTGGGTTGGTGACGGCCCAACAAGCGCACGCACGTGTTCCAGCGGAGAATGGCTTCGTCGTTGCCCGGCGGACGCAGTGCTTCCGCACGCTCGTACCAGGTCATCGCCTCGCGGAACCACTCGGCGGCAACGTCCGCCGCGCCTAACGCCGATCGGTGAAGCTGCGCCTTCGCCCGGCGCTCGCAGATGATCCCGGCATAGTACGCCCGCTTGTAGTCGTCCCTGAGCCGGGGGAGCACCTCGCGCGCGCGGTGCACGCCGTCCGATTGCTCCTCGCCGAATTGATCGGTGATCGAGAGCAGCAGCGTCACCAGCGCCGCTTGGTTCTCCGGTTCCACCTCGAGAATGTCGAGGCAGATGCTCTCGGCCGCGGAGGAATCATTCAGCAGGCGATACCGCTCGGCCTTTAGCAGCGCCGCTGGGACGCCTTCTCGCGTGATCGGCTTCAGTTCCATCGCTCCCTCGCCTGTCCGCCAATGCGCGGGCACTATTTCTTCTTTCGTCTCGAGTAAATCTTCACGAGCTTCCCGATCGGGTCGAAGAACTCGTCGACCACGCGCTCCTTGAGCGGAATGATCGCGTTGTCGGTGATCGTGATCTGCTCCGGACACACTTTCGTACAACACTTCGTGATGTTGCAGAACCCGATGCCGTTTTCCTTGCGTAGTTCCGGCACGCGGTCCGCCGTGTCGAGCGGATGCATCTCCAGCGCCGCCGCATACACCAGAAAACGCGGGCCGATGAACTCCTCGTGCTTGTGATGATCGCGCAGGACGTGGCAGACGTCCTGACAGAGAAAGCATTCGATGCACTTTCGAAATTCCTGAACTCGGTCGACGTCGCGCTGATACATGCGCCACGTGCCATCCGCCTCGTCCGGTTCGCGTGGCGTGAACGGCGTGATCTTCCGCTTGACGCGGAAATTCCACGACACGTCGGTGACGAGATCGCGCACGTGTGGGAACGCGCGCATCGGCTCGACCGTGATCGGCTTGTCGGCCGGTAGCTGATCGAGACGCGTCATGCACATCAGCTTTGGAGATCCGTTGATCTCCGCCGAGCACGAGCCGCACTTCCCCGCCTTGCAATTCCATCGCACCGCGAGGTCGTTCGCCTGCTTCGCCTGGATCTCATGCACAGCGTCGAGCACGACCATCCCCTCGACGACGTCCGTCGTGAAATCGACGAAGCTCCCCGCGCCGTTGTCTCCGCGCCAAATCTTGAACGTGCGCCTGCTGCGCGCGGCCGCCGCGTCCTGCGCCGCCTGAGCGGCGGTGTAGGCATCGACCGCGTGTGACGCCGTCGATCCTCCAGCCGGCGGCGCCGCACTCACGCTCGAAGCGGTTCCGCTATCCGTCATTTCATTTCCTCGATCACGGCCTTGAGCTCCTGCGGCATCGGGGGAATCGCCTCGCGCGACAGACGCATCTGTCCATCGCGATCGCGCTGCACGACCAGATTGAATGAGCCAAACGACGGATCCTTGTCGGGAAAATCATCTCTGAAATGCCCGCCGCGACTCTCCTTTCTCGCGAGCGCCGAGCGCGTGATCGCCTCGGAAACGACGAGCAGGTTGTCGAGATCCAGCGCCGTGTGCCAACCAGGGTTGTATTCGCGATTGCCGCGTACGGCCACGCTTGCGGCGCGGCGCCGGAGCGAATCGATGCACGCGAGCGCTTGCTCCATCTCGTGCTCCGTGCGCACGATGCCGACGAGATCCTGCATGTTCTCTTGCAGCGTCTCCTGGACCTGGTACGGTCCCTCGGCTGAACCGGTACGCTCGAATGGCGCGAGCGCCGCGCGCGCCGCCGCATCCGCGTCCGCGGTGCTGACGCTGGCCATTCCATGGTCGCGCGCGAAGCGCGCCGCGTATTCGCCGGCGCGTTTGCCGAAGACGAGCAGGTCGGAGAGCGAGTTGCCACCCAGGCGATTCGCCCCGTGCAGCCCCGCCGCGCACTCACCACACGCGAACAGACCGGGAACGCTCGACATCTGCGAGTCACCCTGCACGCGCACGCCGCCCATGATGTAGTGCGTCGTCGGGCCGATCTCCATCGGCTCCTTCGTGATGTCAATCCCGGCGAGCTGCATGAACTGATGATACATGCTCGGCAACTTCTTCCTGATATGCTCCGCCGCGTTAGGCAGCTTTTCCTTGATCCACGAGATATCGAGGAACACGCCGCCGTGCGGCGAGCCGCGCCCTTCCTTGACCTCGCGCACGATCATCCGCGCGACGTGATCGCGCGTGAGCAGCTCCGGCGGACGCCGCGCCTCCTTGTCGCCCTGCGTGTACCGCCATCCTTCTTCCGGCGTATCAGCCGTCTGCGCCCGGTAGTTCTCCGGAATGTTTTCGAACATGAATCGGTTGCCCTCGCCATTCCGGAGGACACCGCCCTCGCCGCGCACACCCTCGGTGACGAGAATACCGCGGACGCTCGGAGGCCAGATCATTCCGGTTGGATGGAACTGTATGAACTCCATGTCCTGCAGCGCGGCGCCCGCGCGGTACGCGAGGGCATGACCGTCGCCGGTGTATTCCCAGCTGTTCGACGTGATCTTGAACGCGCGTCCCACACCCCCTGTCGCGAGCACGATGGCACGCGCGCGGAACAGCCGAAATCGGCCGCGCTCTCGATCGTACGCGAACGCTCCCGAGACGCGGTCGCCATCCTTCAGCAACGTGGTCACGGTGCATTCCATGTGCACGTCGATGCCGCGATGAATGCCGTGGTCCTGCAACGTGCGGATCATCTCCAGACCGGTTCGGTCGCCGACGTGCGCAAGTCGCGGATAGCGGTGCCCGCCGAAATTCCGCTGGAGGATTCGCCCGTCGGGCGTTCGATCGAACAACGCGCCCCAGGCTTCGAGCTCCTTGATGCGGTCCGGCGCCTCCTTCGCAT
>DATBHD010000205.1:0-19686 GCA_036557635.1 Gemmatimonadaceae bacterium | reverse complement strand
GGACTCGGTGAGCGTCGGCGACCTCGCTCGTTCCGCTCCCGCCAATCGATCTCTGGACGTGCCGTTGCGCGTGAGCGCGGAGCTCGTCGCGGCGAACGTCACCGCGCGCGAAGCCGTCGGCAAGGTGAAAGCGCGTTTGCGGGAAGGCGCCACGGACGCTCAGCTCGAGCACCTGTTGGACGAGCCGGCGACCCGCGTCGCCAGCCAGACGAAGACGAAGAGCAAAGACTCTCACCTCGCGAAGACCGCGTCCAGTACCGGGATCCGCCAGGCGGGCACCCCCACCAAAAGCAAGGCGACTACCAAGCCGCGCCACAAGTCGTCCGACCGCTGACGCAGGCCGGCTGACCCCGCGCGTCTGCCCGCTCGGGCTATAGCCATTGACGCTATAGCCACAGCGGCTATAGTTGGTGGCATGACCTACACGCCCGCCGACGTCGACGCCCTGCTGCCCCTGCCCCCCGTCTCGTTCCACATCCTCGTGGCGCTGGCCGATGGGGACCGCCACGGCTACGCCATCATTCAAGACGTCGAGGTACGCACGGACGGCGAGCTGCGCCTCGGCGCCGGCACGCTGTATCGCTCGATTCACCGCATGCTCGAGCAGGGACTCATCGCCGAGTCGAGTCGACGACCGGCGCGTGCGGTCGACGACGAGCGGCGGCGCTACTACCGCTTGACGCCATTCGGCACCGCGGTCGCCCGCGCTGAAACGCGTCGTCTCACACAACTCGTGCGCCTCGCGCGCGCGCGCGGACTGATGCCGGAGACAACCTGATGCGCCTCTATCGCGCTCTGTTGCACCTCTACCCCTCGTCGTTCCGGAACGAATACGGCGACGAGTTGACGCGCCTGTTCCAACAGCGCATTGCCGACGAGGGATGCGCCGCCGCATGGCTGGGCGAGATCGCCGACGTCGTGCCTAACGCGATCGCGGTGCACGGCGACATCCTCCGGCAGGACATGCGCTACACACTCCGGTCGATGCGTCGTACGCCGGGCTTCGTCATCACCGCCATGCTCGTCGTCGCCCTCGGCGTTGGCGCGAACACCGCCGCGTTCACCGTCGCCGATTTCGTCCTCATTCGTCCTCTGCCATTCCCGCGCTCCGACCGCCTGGTGAAGATCTGGGAGCGAACGCCAGGCTATGCTCGCATGGAGGTCTCGCCACCGAACTACCGCGATTGGAAAGCGCTCACGACGTCGTACTCGGGGATGGGTGCGTACACCACGAATGCCGCGAACCTCGTCGGCGGTGACGTGCCACGCCGCTTGGCGACGGCGCTGGTCACCTTCGATCTCATGCCGCTGCTCGGTGTGAACGCGCTGCTGGGTCGTACGATCACGCCCGGCGACAGCCTGGGGAATCCGGTCGCAGTGTTGAGCTATGCGGTGTGGCAATCTCAGTTCGGAGGCGACCCGAGCGTCATCGGCCGAGTGATTCGTCTCGACGGGACCCCGCGCGTCTTGATCGGCGTCATGCCGCCCACCTTCAACTTTCCAACGCGTGACACGGACGTCTGGGTGCCACTCGGGCTCGGGGCACCGCTGCTGGCCGACCGGACCAACAATCTGCTCGAGGTGCTCGGTCGGCTGCGGCCAGGTGTGTCGTTCGCCCAGGCGGCGAGTGAAGCGCAGATGGTCAACGCGCAGCTCGCACAAAAATATCCGAAGGAGCTCGAGAACACGGGCATCAGCGTCCTCCATCTACGCGACGAGCTCTCGAGCAAGTCACGTCTACTGTTGCTGGCGCTCTGCGGTGCGGCGTTGTGCATCCTGCTTCTCGCGTGTGCCAACCTCGCGAACCTGCTGCTGGCGAGGGCGATCGCGCGCCAGCGCGAGCTCTCGGTGCGCTCGGCGCTCGGCGCTGGACGCGAGCGAATCGTTAGGCAGCTGGTCACCGAGAGTGTCGTGCTGGCGCTCCTCGGCGGCGGTGCCGGCGTACTCGTCGCGAAGTTGGCGATCCCGGCGCTGACCGAGCTCGTTCCCGAGGGATTGCCGATCGCCGAACAGCCGACGCTCGATGGGCGCATCCTCCTGTTTGCGGCACTCGTCATCGGCGCTACCGGCATCGCGTTCGGACTGTTGCCGGCGATGCGCGCCGGTGGCGCAAAGGCCTTCGCCGGCCTGCGGTCTGGAGTACGCGAAGGAGGCGGACGGAGACAGCGGGCGCGGGCGGTGCTCGTCGCCGTCGAGGTCGCGGCGTCGGTGGTGCTACTGATCTCCTCCGGCCTGCTCGTGCGCACGATGTGGCGGTTGCAGGCAGTCGACCCGGGATTTCGCGCCGATGGGGTGTTGAAGCTTCGAACGGCGCTCCCCTATCAGAAGTACGCCCCGACGCTCCGCCGCGCCGACTTCTACTCGCGTGTGCTTGCCCGCGTAAGGGCGCTGCCTGGCGTGACGAGTGCGGCGTACACGAGCTTCGCGCCGATGACGATGGGCGGCGGCGTCTGGCCAGTCGGGACCATCGGCCAACCGGTCATTCGTGACAACGCCAACACGGCGAGCCTTCGCTTCGTCACTCCGCGGTATTTCGAGACGATCGGCATTCCCATCCGCCGCGGCCGCGACGTCGAGGACGCCGACGATACCACGCGCACGTTCGTCGCGGTGGTCAGTGAGTCGTTCGCCCAGCGCTACTGGCCTAACGAGGATGCGATCGGCAAGCGCTTCGGCTTCGCCTTTCACCAGCGGACCGTCGTCGGCATCGTCGGGAACGTTCGCTTTCGCGGGATCGAGCGGCAGAGCGAGCCACAGGTCTACCTGCCCACGAAGCAGGTGGAGGACAGCTCACTGGTCTTCTATGCTCCCAACGACCTCGTCGTCCGCGCCCGAGTGACGCCGGCGTCCCTCGCGCCCGCGATTCGGCAGATCGTACGCGCGGTCGATCCCGAGCAGCCGGTCTCGGACGTGGAGCTGATGACCGGTGTCGTCGCCGCTCAGACGTCGTCCCGTATGGCGCAACTTCGTGTGCTCGGGATTCTCGCCCTCGTTGCTCTCTTGCTCGCGGGGGTGGGACTCCACGGATTGCTCGCCTTCACGGTCTCCGCCCGGTCGCAGGAGATTGGAGTGCGCCTCGCCTTGGGCGCGCAATCCCGCACCATCGCGAGAATGATTCTTCGCGAAGGGCTCGTCCTCACCCTGGCGGGCGTGATTCCCGGCGTCGCCATCGCTTACGCCGGCGGGCGGGCGATGCAGTCGCTCCTCGTGGGAGTGAAGCCGGGAGATGCCGCCACGATCGGCGCCGCTGTCGCGATCTGCATCCTAGCTGCGATCGTCGGCTGCCTCAGGCCCGCCCTCCGAGCGTCTCGAGTCGACCCCATTGCGGCGCTGAAAAGCGAATAGTCGCTGGCTCGATCCGGCCGACACCAAATGCTGGCCTCTGCGTAAACAATTTCTGTACGTTCGGCGCTACTTTCCACCGCACTGCACGGTGGTAATATCAAGCGTTGCCGGCTGACCACGCAGCGCTTTCTCGCCGCCTTTACACGAGATGATTCGTATGAAAAGACCCTACCTCACTGGCGGTGCGACAGTGTTCGCCGCGCTGGTCGCCCTGGCCGGCCCCGCCAAGCAAGGCCTCGCACAGGTTGCGATCCAATCGAGCGCACGCTCTCAGAGTGATTTGGCCGCCATTGCCAAGGCGCGGGAGGACAGCATCCGCCGCCCGTACACGGCAGCCGACGTCCACTTCATGTCGGGGATGATCGGGCATCACGCGCAAGCGGTCGTGATGGCGGGATGGGCGACCTCCCATGGCGCCGGTCCATCGGTCCACACATTGTGCGACCGGATCATCAACGCGCAGCGTGACGAGATCAGATTGATGCAGCAATGGCTGCGCGACCGGCAGCTCCCTGTTCCCGAAGCGTCCCCCAAGGGGATGAAGATGGTGATGAACGGCGTCGAGCACGAAATGCTGATGCCCGGGATGCTCAGCGACGAGCAGATGAAGGAGCTGGACGCGGCACGAGGAAAGGACTTCGACAGGCTCTTCCTCAAATTCATGATTCAGCACCACCAGGGCGCCGTGCAGATGGTGAAGGAGTTGTTCGATTCGTATGGCGCCGCTCAGGATGATCTCGTGTTCAAGTTCGCGTCGGACGTGAACGTCGATCAAACAACCGAGATCGCGCGGATGGAGAAAATGTTGGTCGCGATCACTTTCGGTATTGAGCAGCACTGAGTCCCACTTTCCACTCAGAGGAATCCCGCATGCGGTTCGTTCATCGTTTGAAGGCAGGTTCCAGCGCTTCCATCTGGCTCGCGTTGGCGGTTGTCTCCGCGGGCGCGTGCGCCCGGTCGGCCGCCACCACGGCTAGTAGCGTTGGACCGACGCCGATGGGAAGCACCATGTTCGCGGCCGCGCCGAGCCCGGATCCACGCGTCGGTCTGCGCGCCGGATTGTTCAACGCCGGCGAGGCCGCGTGGAATCTGCGTCTTGTGTCGACGTCGCAGCCTCAGGGCAAGTTCATGGGGAGCACGAACTCGGACCTGGCGTTCCTCGGTCAGTACGCGATTCAGGGTAACTACAACGGTTACCAGGTGTGGGACATCTCGGATCCGAGTCATCCAACGCTCAAGGTCGGCAACTACTGCCCGGCGTCGCAGAGCGACGTCTCGGTCTACAAGAACCTCTTGTTCGTGTCGGCCGAGGGTCAGTCGGGGCGTATCGATTGCGGCGGCGAAGGCGTGAAAGACACCGTGAGCACGGAGCGCATTCGCGGCATTCGCATCTTCGACATCAGCGACATCGCGAATCCGAAAAGCATCACGAACGTCCAGACCTGCCGCGGCTCGCACACGCATACGCTGCTCGTCGATCCCAAGGATCCAGACAACGTCTACGTGTACGTGTCGGGTTCCGCGCCCGTTCGGTCCGCGACCGAGCTCGCGGGCTGTTCGAACGCGAATCCGGAGCAGGATCCGAACTCGGCGAAGTTCCGCATCGAAGTCATCAAGGTTCCGCTCGCGCACCCGGAGCAGGCGGCGATCGTGAGCTCGCCTCGCATCTTCAACGATCTCGCCGCTGTCGAGTCGCACGGTGCGGCTCCGCAGGATAAGGCGGACCTCGCCGCGGCTCGCGCGAGAGGTGCCTTCATCGCCGATGTGATGGGCCAGCAGATGGTCGTGCCGAATTTCATCGTCAAGCCAATCCTCGACAGCCTTGCCAAGAAGCGCGGCGGCACGACCCCGACTGCGGCGGACAGCACCGAGCTGCGTGAAGCGCTCCCGGGCATGATCGCGAAGATGATCGGCAATCAGGGTCCGCGTCGCGGACCGACGCAGTGTCACGACATCACGGTGTATCCGCAGATCGGTTACGCCGGCGGCGCTTGCGAAGGGTACGGCTTCCTGCTCGACATCAGGGATCCGGCGCACCCGGTGCGTCTCGCGGCGGTCTCGGACTCGAACTTCTCATACTGGCACTCGGCGACGTTCAACAACGACGGCACGAAGCTGCTCTTCTCGGACGAGTGGGGCGGTGGTGGACAGCCGAAGTGCCGCGCGACGGATCCGCACCAGTGGGGCGCGGACGCGATCTTCTCCGTCGTTGGCCACGAGCTGAAGTTCGAGAGCTATTACAAGATGCCCGCCGCGCAGACCTCCGAAGAGAACTGTGTCGCGCACAACGGTTCGCTCATCCCGATTCCCGGTCGCGACGTGATGGTGCAGGCGTGGTACCAGGGCGGCATCTCGGTGTTCGACTGGACGGACGCCGCGCATCCGCGTGAGATCGCCTTCTTCGATCGTGGTCCGGTCGACTCGACGCGCATGGCGATGGGCGGGTCGTGGTCGGTGTACTGGTACAACGGCGTGATCGTGAGCTCCGAGATCGCGCGCGGTCTCGACATCTTCGAGCTGACGCCGAGCGCGGTGCTGTCGCAGAACGAGATCGACGCGGCGAAGACGGTGCACTTCGACTACTTCAACACGCAGGGTCAGCCGAAGTTCGTCTGGCCGGCGAGCTTCGCGCTGTCGCGCGCTTATGTCGATCAGCTCGAGCGCTCGGGCGGGCTGTCGGCGGGGCGAGTCGCCGCCGTTAGGCAGTCGCTGGCCGACGCCGAGAAGGCGAGCGGCGCGCAGCGGAGCAGCGCGCTCTCGCAGCTGGCGACGCAGCTCGACGGCGACGCGAGCGGGTCGGGCGAGGCGACGAAGGTGAGGACGCTGGCGAGCTCGGTGCGCGATCTATCGAAGTGAGCTCTACCGTTTGATTTGATCGGAGCAAAGGACCTGCTGCCCTCTGCAGCAGGTCCTTTGTGCTTTTACGCATGGTCCGCGGCGTGACGAGCATGAACCGCTTTGTCGGTTTCAAAATCGTTCTACGGCTGCGTTAGCTCGAAACCACATTTCGCAACGGCAGCCAGGAGGGCCCACCGTTGCTTGATACCTTGACATTCGACAACAGCGCGGGCTATTGTCGAATGGCATAGCATCGCTCCGTCCATGCTGGCTACTGACGCTAGCCATGAGGACGAAGATGCCGTCGATTCGCCGGTTTGTCCGCAAGATGAAGCAGTGGGCGCTCCGACACCGGGTCGAAGCCGCGATGGACGCGGAGATGCGCGACCACCTCGATCGAGAGATCGCGGAGCACATGACGCACGGTGTGCCGCGTGAAGAGGCGACGAGGTTGGCGCGGCGCGATTTCGGCGGCGTCGAGCGCTACAAAGAGGAAGCACGGGATGTCCTCGGCGTCCGGCTCCTCGACGATGCCGGTCGCGATTTCCAGTATGCGGTGCGGCTCCTGCGCCGCAATCCAGGGTTCACCATCGGCGTCGTCCTCACCTTCGCGCTCGGCATCGGATGCACGGCGGCGATCTTCACGCTCGTTGACGGCATTCTTCTCCGCCCGCTCCCGTACGCGCGGCCTAACGAGTTGGTCGCGCTCTGGGAGCGCAATGTGCCGAGAGCGGTCGACCGCAACGTGGTTTCGGTGTCGCTCTTTGAGGTTTGGCGCGACCACGCGCGGTCCTTCACTGGCATCGCTGCGATGACGCCGGCGCCGCGAACGCTGCACGGGGCGCCGGCGGAGCGAATCTCGGCGGCTCAGGTCTCACCGTCATACTTCCGGATTCTCGGCGTTCATCCCGCCTTCGGCCGAGATTTTACAAATGCTGATGAACAGGATGGCGGCACCTCGGTGACGATTCTCAGCGACGCGTTTTGGCGAACCCACTTCGGCGCCGACTCCTCTATCGTCGGCCGCGTGATCGTCATGGACGGCGAGTCGTATAGAGTGGTCGGTGTGATGCCGTCGGACTTCGAGCCCCCACGTTTTGGCTGGATGACCGAGCAACCGCTCTGGATTCCATTCGCCCCAACGGCCGGCAACCGCTCGTGGGGTCGTTTTCTGCACGTAATCGCTCGTCTTCGCCCGGGAGTGCCGATCGATCGGGCGCGCGCCGATCTCGCGGCGTTGAGCGAGCGGCAATCGCGGGAAGAAAAAGGAGACACGGCATGGTCATCGTCGATCGTTCCGCTGGGCGAGCAGATCACCGGGGATGTCCGCCGGCCTCTCCTGACTCTGTTTGCCGCGGTCGCGCTTCTCCTGCTGATGTCGATCGTCAATGTTGCGAGTCTCGTCACGACGTTCACGCGTCGGCGGCAGCACGAGCTGGTATTGCGGCGTGCGATCGGCGCGACGCCATTGCGCCTCGTGCGCCAGCAATTGGCGCTGAGCGCCGCGTTAGGCATCGCCGCGACGCTAATCGGGCTCGCCGTCGCCCTTGCGGCAACACGGGGCCTCGTCGCCCTGATGCCGGCCGACGTGCCGCGGCTGGCGGCAGCTCGTGTCGACGGCGCCGTGGTCGTCTTCACGATCGCCGTCGCCACCGTAACGACGCTCGTCATCGGCATCGCCTCGGCGTCGTTAGGCTCGGTCACGAGGCGCACATCGCTCGACCTGCTGTCGGCGCGCGTCACGACGCGGCTGCGCGGCGCCCGCCTCGTGAGCGCGGAAATCGCGATCGGACTCGTGCTCAGCCTCCTCGCCACGCTCATGATTCGCAGCTTCGTCAAGCTCGAATCCGTCGACCTCGGCTTTCAGCCGGCCAACGTGGCCGTGGGACGGGTGTCGTTGCCGTCCGCAAAGTATCCGACCGCCGCGCAATGGCGGCCATTCTTCGACGGCTTCCGTCAGCGCGCGGGCGCGATCCCTGGCGTGACCTCGGTGAGCATTGCGACAACAAGTCCCTTCGCCTGCTGTGCGCCAGCGACCAACGTCGGCGACGCGTCCCGGGTCGCCGATTCCCGTGCACCGGAGCCGGTCGCCGATGTGCGGTTCGTGGATGGCGCGTACTTCCCGACGCTCCGCATCCGGCTCATCGAGGGCGGAGTGTTTCCACCTAACGAGCCCAGCGATGGCGCGCCGCGCGTCGTGGTCTCGCAATCGCTGGCGCGAGCCCTCTGGGGACGCGCTGATCCAGTCGGACGCAGGGTGGCGATCAGTCTCTGGGGCACCACGACGGCCGAAGTGATCGGTGTCGTCGCCGACGTTCATCGAGGGGATGCGCGGACTCCTCCGCGCCCCGCGGTGTATTTGTCGGCCAATCGCTTTTCGAGCAATGAGCGCGACGTGATCGTTCGCGGCGCCGGTGATCCGAATGCGATCGTCGCCGCGCTGCGCGAAGTGCTACGATCGATCGACGCGACCGTGCCACTCTACCGAGCGACCACGCTCCAGAGCACCGTGAGCGAGACACTCGCCGAAGACCGGCTCGTGACGACGTTGCTCAGCGCCTTCGCGCTGCTCGCCCTCGCGCTATCGGCTGTCGGCGTGCACGGCGTGCTCTCCGCTGACGTCATTCGCCGGCGCAAGGAGATCGGCATCCGGATCGCGTTAGGCGCGGGACGGCAGTCGGTCTATTCGTTCGTGTTCGGCCAGGCGATTCCGGCGGCGATTCGTGGCTTGCTCATCGGTCTGGTCGCGGCGCTGCTCGCCTCGCGCGCGATGTCGGCACTCGTCTTCGGGATCGCAACCTGGGATCTGCTGTCGTTCGGGATTGTGATCGGCGTGCTCGCGCTCGTCGCCCTCGCCGCGACCTGGCTGCCGGCGTTCCTGGCGTCACGTGTCTCGCCCCTCGAGGCGATCAGAACGGAGTAGGGGGCATGCGCGAGTTCCGGGCCCGTCGTAGGTTGCCGAGTCTTCAACCTTGAATGGTCGAACACGGACAAGCCGCTCTCCGGCCTTGTCCGTGTTACGAGTAGTTGATCTTTGCGACGCCGGTGATTTGACCCGGAGCGATGCCTATCGCTGTGCGAGCTCGTTCACCACGTTACCCAGCTTTCGCACGCGCGCCTGATCGGTGGCGCTCTGCGCGTCCGCACTCAATTCGCCGCCGAGCTGCGAGAGCGCGGACTGACGCGCGCCGCCACTCAGCTTCTCAGCCCCCTCGAGTGCGGCGGTGATCCGAGCCAATCGGTCGGCGGAAAGTCCCTTGTCGCGCGCGAGCTGATCGACGTACGCGCGCGCGAGGGAGAACGTCGCCGGCCAAACGAGCATCGGCTGGTCCTGCACGTTGAGGTAGTCCAGGTGGACGGTCTTGGCCGCATCGATCTCGTTCTGCGAGAGATAAGCGCTCGGCTTCAACTCGAAGAGATCGAGTCCGCGCGAGATCTCGGAACCCACGATGTAGCCGTTGTACCAGTATGCCGACCAGTAGCCGCCGTCGACGAGCTTCGTCGCGTCCATCGGCCCGCGATCGAAATACGCGATCTCGACCGGGTGCGACGCGTCGCTCCAGTCGAAGACCGAGATGCCGCCCTGATACCAGGCCTGGACCATGACGTCGCGGCCGGGAATCGGAATGAGCGACCCGTTATGCGCGACGCAGTTCTCCTGTTGCGTCTGCGGCGCGGACATCTTGTAATAACTCTTGAAACTCATCTGGTCGCCGCGAATCGTGAAAATCGCGTCGGCGCCCCACTCGTGCTTGTCGGTGGAGCGGCAGCGCGGCTGTGAGCCGCCCCCCCACTCGTCGGAGAAGAGAACCTTCGAGCCGTCGTTGCTGAACGTCGCCGAATGCCAGAAGGAGAAATTCGAGTCCGCGACGGCGCCGATGCGGCGGGGATGCGCGACGTCGTGAATGTCGAGGAGCAAGCCGTACCCCGCGCACGCGCCGCCGGCGAGCCCGATCGCCGGATAGACGGTGATGTCGTGGCACTGCGTCGGGCCGCGCTGCGCGAGCGCGGCGTTGAAGGGACGACCGAAACGGCGAGCCGCGGCGTTGGGATTGTTCCGCGCCGCTGCGGCGCGCGCGGAGTCGCGCGCGGCGATGTCGGCCGGCATTTCAGCGTGCTTCGCCGGCGCGGTGAGGCTGTCGAAGATGTGCGGCGAGCTGACGATGTGTGCCTGCTCCGGATGCGCGAGCGGAACCTGAATCACCTCGATCCGGAAGAGCGCGCTGTTGGGATCCTCTTCCGGCAGCGCGCCGGAACAGCCGGCGAGCTCGTTAGGCGATCGCACGCCAGCCGAGCCGGAGACATAGATGTAGACGCTGCTCGCATCCTTGGGATCCGTGACGACGGTATGCGTGTGCGATCCGCGGCAGGTCTGCACGGTGGCGAGGTATTTCGGATGCTTCGGATCGGCCATGTCGATGACGCGAATGCCGCGTGCGCGCTCGCTGCTCACCGTGTCGGGAATGCCTTGCATCCCGCAGTCGACGCGCCCGTTCGTCGCTTCGGCGGAGACGAAGAGCAGATTGCGATACGCCGAGACGTCGCTCTGCGATCCGGGGCAAACGTACGCCGTCTCGAGCACCGGCTTCGCGGGATTCGAGATGTCCCACATCTGCCAGCCGCTGTAGTTGCCCTGGAAGACGTAGTTCCCCATGAACGCCAGATCAGAGTTCACGAGTCGGCGATCGCCCGGCGTGCTCTCATTGAGGAAATCCCGGGAGGGCCGCGTCATCGAGACGGGCCGCAGATTCCAGATCGCCGTGCCGGCGTCGAACCAGCCGGCCTTGAGACCGATGCGCGAGTCCGGCGACGGTGGGGACACCGACATGTCCGGCGCGCCCGACAGGGAGATCCCGCTCGTGGTCGAGGATCGGGCGCATGCCGCGAATGCGAACGCAATGGCAAGCGAGAGGTAGGACGCAGTCGTTCTCATGGGGGCTCGAGGTTGATTCGCGGTGATCGCTACTTGGCGTCGGCGCCCAGCATCAGGCGCATACGCTCGATTTCCGTCGTCTGGTCCGCGTTCACGTCGGAAGCGAACCGGAACACATACAGCTCCTGCCCGGCGCCGGGAACCGCGAAGAGTTGATCCACCATCGTGATCGCGCCCTGATGGTGCTGGATCATGAAGGTGAGGAACAGGCGGTCGAACTCGGGGCCGCGCGCCGCGTCGAGCTGTTTCATCTGCTCGGGCGTGAGCATGCCGGGCATCATCACCATATGCATGTCCGCCATGTCATGACCCATCTCGAAATGCGCCAGTGGGTCGGGAGCGTCCTGATGACGTTCGCGCAGCCAGCGCTGCATGAAGGCTATCTCATCGCGCTGCGCGACGCCGATTCTCTGGGCCAGCGCCTGGACGTCGGGTCGCGCGCCATGGGTCGGTACCCACTGGGCCATCACGACGGCCTGCGCGTGGTGGTGAATCATCCCCTGCATGAAATGCACGTCGGCCGCGGTGAAGGGCATTCGTCCGCTGTCGGCCCGTGCTTGCTCGGCGGGGGTCATGGCGCGCGCGGGCGCACCGGATTGCACACTGGTGTGCGCCGATTGGACGGCGGTGCCGCACGCAGCAACAGCGGCGACGAGTAGAAATGCGACGCCCGACCGAGGCAATCTGGACATGGTCATCCTCCGTTCTTCGAGGCTTGGTTCATCGAAGAGGAGAACGTACTTCGCGACCCGGATGTTGGGAGGGGCTGGGGAGCAGATGCTAGGTGCCAGCAAACCCTCCGAAGAACTGTCATTCCCAGGAGCGAAGCGACGAGGAATCTGCACGCGGGCCTTGAAGAGCGATCCCTCGCTTAGCTCGAGATGACATTCTTCAGAGCTTCCTAGGTGGTTCTACTGCCTAGCACCTATGACATATCACCTAGCACGTATCCGTAACCCCCCACCGGGTAAGTCGTCCGGGTTATGGCGAAGCGGCCGCGAAGTTCAGGTTCCGCCAGCTTCATCAGACAGCTTCACAGGAAGCAGAATGATGCGCTTTCGCCCGCTGACTCGGCACGACGCCTGGCGCTCGATCCCACAGACGTTGTGCATGCGAGGCTTCGGCCTCGCCATCCTTGCCGCATTTGGCCTCATCTGGCCCGACCTGGCGCTGACGATGGCGCTGGTCGACATCGGCATCATCTGTCTGCTCTTCGCGTTGGTGGACCTGTTCGTCGCCGCGGCAATCCGACGCGAGTCGACCTGCAGCGCCCGGAAGATCGGCGCGCTGGGGCTCCTGGGATCGAGCTTCGGCGCGCTCGGCATGGTCATGGTCATGACTCCCCTTTACTGGATGCGGGCCGCGGTGGCGATCTGGCTCGTTGGGAGCGGGGGCGCGATCATCCTGCTCGGCAGCCCATCGTCACGCCGCGGCTCGGCCAGCGTGATCACCCAGTTCGGGGCTTTGCAACTGGCACTGGCGTTCCTGTTCGTGATGGCGCATCCGTCGCGTGCGGATCTCCTGCTCCACGCCGGTCTGTCGTACGCCGGACTGCTCGGGGCCGCGCAGGTCGTACTCGGATTGAATTTGCGCAAAGGCAAGGCGGTGGGGACGCGTCCCGTAGATCTCGGCCCATTTGCTACGGCGCAACTGACTGACAGCGGATCCGACGCCACGGCGCAACTGACATAACCTCGCAACCGCGGCCCTGGCGCGGCTGAGACGACGGCGACTGAAACCCGCCGTCGATCAGCCGCGTCGTCGCATCAGCCACGGTTGTGTGAGGTGTGCTGTCAGGTCGGCTGCGCTGTGACTCAGTTGCGCCGCTGTCTGCACAGGCCTCCCCAACTTCGTCCGCGGGCAAACTGTCGAATTCGAGTCCTGGCCCCAGCGACCAATGCGTGATTTCCGCCTCGCCCTTCGCACGCTCTTCCGAACACCATTCGTCACGGTCATCGCGATCCTTTCGCTGGCGCTCGGCATCGGTGCGAATGCGGCGATCTACTCGCTGTTCAACGAGATGCTGCTTCGACCGCTGCCGGTGAGCCATCCGGAGCGGCTCGTCAACTTCAAGGCGCCGGGGCCGCAGAACGGCTCGAACTCGTGCAATTCCGCTGGCGACTGCGACGAAGTCTTCAGCTACCCGATGTTCCGCGACCTCGGGCGCGCGAAGACGGCCTTCAGTAGCATCGCCGGGCACTATCTCTTCGGCGTGAACCTCGCGATGCCGGGCCAGTCGGCGATCAGCGGACGCGGACTCTTCGTGTCGGGGTCGTACTTCCCGCTCCTCGGCCTGCGCGCGGCGCTCGGGCGGCTCTTCACGCCTAACGACGACCAGACGATCGGCGGTCACTACGTCACCGTGTTGAGCTACAGCTACTGGGTGAACCAGCTGGGCGCCGATCCAACGGTGCTCGACAAGCAGCTCGTCATCAACGGCCATCCGATGACGGTCATCGGCGTCGCGCCGAAGGGCTTCGACGGCACCACACTCGGCGAACGGCCGTACGTGTTCGTCCCGATCAGCATGCGCGGCGTGATGAACACCGGCTGGACCGGCTTCGAGAATCACAACACCTATTGGATCTATCTGTTCGGCCGGCTCGAGCCGGGCGCGACGCTCGAGC
Source organism: Gemmatimonadaceae bacterium (assembly GCA_036557635.1). Lineage (GTDB taxonomy): Bacteria > Gemmatimonadota > Gemmatimonadetes > Gemmatimonadales > Gemmatimonadaceae > AG2. The sequence continues at coordinate 5,943 of DATBHD010000205.1, read as the reverse complement.
AGGCGGCGGCATCGATCAACACGGTTTACAGTCATCTCATCAACGACGTCGAAGCGCCGCTGCAGAAGGGACTGAGCGACAAGACCATGGCCCAGTTCCGGGCGAAGAAGATTCTGCTCTCGGACGGCCGCAAGGGTCAGAGTAATCTCATCAAGAGCTCGCGTACGCCGCTCACGATGCTATTCGTGATCACGGGCATCGTGCTACTCATCGCGTGCGCCAACATCGCGAATCTGCTGCTGGCACGGGCGGCGAATCGGACGATGGAGATGGCGGTGCGGCTCTCACTCGGCGCGACCAGGCGGCAGTTGATCGCGCAGGTGCTCACCGAGTCGGTGCTGCTCGCGGTGCTGGGCGGGATCGCGAGCGTCGTCGTCGCGCGCTGGACTCTCGACGGGATCACGGCGATGTTGCCGCCGCAGTCGGTGGCCGGGATGGATTTCAAGCTGAGCGTGCCCGCGCTCTGGTTCACCGCGGCGGTGTCGCTGGCGACGGGGATCCTGTTCGGCATCGTCCCCGCGTTGCAGAGTACGCGACCGGACCTCGTGACCGAGCTGCGCAACAATTCGGGTAAGCTCGCCGGCGGACGTGCCGCGGCGCGCTTCCGGACGAGTCTCGTCACGGCGCAGATCTCGCTCTCGATGGCGCTCCTGATCGCGGCCGGCCTCTTCATTGAGAGTTTGCGAAACATCAGCCGAGTGGACCTGGGAATCGACATCGAGAACGTGACGACGTTCGGGATCTCGCCCGGGCGGAACGCGTACGACTCCACCCGGACCCTGGAGCTCTACCGGAGGGTCGAGGAAGAGCTGAGCGCCCTGCCCGGTGTTCGCGGCGTCACCTCGGCGACCGTTCCACTGCTCGCGAACAGCAATTGGGGGCAGGGAGTCACCGTCGAGGGGTTCCACAAGGATCCGGACACCGACATCGGGTCGCGCTTCAATGCCGTCGGCCCGAACTACTTCCACGTCCTCGAGGTCCCGCTCATCGCCGGCCGCGATTTCTCGCCGAGCGACAACATGGGGGCGATGAAGGTCGCGATCGTGAACGAGGCGTTCGCGAAGAAGTTCAATCTCGGTACCGACGCGGTCGGGAAGCACATGTCGGTCCGCAACGATTCGCTGAACATCACGATCATCGGGCTTGCGAAGAACGCCAAATACTCCGAGGTCAAGGACCAGATCCCGCCTGTGTTCTTCCGCCCCTATCGCCAGATCGGTCCAACGCCGAACAATTTCTATGTCCGCAGCGTGGTGCCGGCGGATCAAATGCTGCGAGCGATTCCGGTGGTGATGAAGAAGCTCGATCCCAACCTTCCCGTCGAGCAGCTCAAGACGCTGCCGCAGCAAGCCAAGGAGAACGTCTCGATCGACCGGATGATCAGTGTGCTCTCGGTGTCGTTCGCGCTGCTGGCGACGCTCCTGGCGGCGGTCGGGCTATACGGCGTACTGGCCTACTCCGTCGCGCAGCGGACGCGCGAGATCGGCGTCCGTATGGCGTTAGGCGCGTCGGCAGCGGCGGTGCGACAGATGGTGCTTCGCCAGGTCGGGACGATGACGCTCGTCGGCGGCGTTGTCGGGATCGCCGGCGCGATCGCGCTCGGCAAGGGCGCGCAGTCGCTGCTCTACCAGCTGAAGGGCTGGGATCCGGTCGTCATCGCCGCATCGGCGGTCTTGCTGACGCTGGTTGCGTTAGGCGCCGGCTTCGTTCCCGCACTGCGGGCGTCGCGGGTGGATCCGATGCAGGCGCTGCGATACGAATAGGCGCGGGACGCGCGATGAGCGCCGCCCGCGCCCCTCGTCCCGCGTGCCGTGCCTCTACTCCAGCTTATCGATTGCCTTGAACGTCGCCGGCGACCAACCGTCGCTGCCGCGTGTGGAGCGGGCGCGAAAGCTGGCCCTCGTCTCGCGTAACTGGCCGTTAGGCGCCGTCCACGCAAAGGTGAAGCCCACCTCCGCCGTCGCCTCCGTGTCGCGCACGTTGGGGCGCGAGGTTTGGGCGCGCGTGACGTGCAGATTCGCGGTCGCCGAGCGGGCCTTGCCGAGCAGCCAGTCGAGAGTCTTCTGATCGTCGGCCGACTCGACGACCATCGACGCGGTGATTCGCCTCGTGTCGTGCGCGGTGACGGCCGAGATGAACCGATCGGTGCCGCTGCGGAGCGCCGAATTCGCGTCGCTGAAGGCCACCGATCGCGTGCCCACCGTCACCGGGATGCGCGCCGATTGCTGCTCGCTCGTCGCGACGATGTCGGTGGTGCCCGGCGCGTGCGCCGTAACGAGCCCGAATCCGTCGACCGAGGCAATCTCGGGATGCGTTGACTGCCACGTCACCTTGCGATCGAGGAGGGAAGCGCCCTTCTCGTCGAGCGGGGCGGCCGTTATGCGGACGGTGTCGCCGGCATGCAGCGTCGACTTCACGTCGGTGGTGATGAGCTGCGCGACCGCTACCTTCCCCGCGAGAACGACCTTTCCCGGGATCACGTGGAGCGTGATGCTGGCAGTCGTGCCATTCGCGCTGCCGGTAATCGTCGCCGAGCCTTCCCTGAGCGCGACGACGCGCCCTGTTCGCGCATTCACCCGCGCGACGAGCGGCGCGCTCGAGCTCCAGGTGATCGTCGACGGCGGCGTGTTCGGGCCGCCGCTCATTCGTGCACGCAGCGTCGCACTATCCCCGACGCGCATCGGCTTCAGCGACGCGATGGAGAGCTTCGGTCCAGCGACGGTTGTCGACTCAGCGGCGGGCGCCGCGCTCTGAGCTGGCTGCGTATCGGGCATCGCCGCCGTGGACTCGGGCAGCGCCTCACGCGCGCTGTCGGCGGCGAGCGCGCCCGCGGCGACCTGCTCCGGCGCACTCCCGCCCGCGGTGAGACGCCAGGTGAGGAGCGCCAGGACGAGCACGATCGCACCGGCGCCGGCGAGGCGCTTGGTGCCGATGCGCTCGATGAACGCGAAGCGGTTTGCGCCGCCGAGGTCGGCGCCGGCCGGCGCACTGGCGGATTGCCACGGCTCCAGCGCGTCCGGTGCCACGGTCTCGCCGGTGCTCGCGGCCTCCAGCGCTGGGTCGTTAGGCGTCGTCGCGTCGCTTTCGGCGAGCCGCGGAACGGGCGCCGCGGCCTCGACCGGCGTCGGCTCCGGCTCCGCGATCGCGCCGAGACTCATGATCGACGCGCGCGGATCGCTCCGCGCCAGCAGGCGTCGTGCTTCCTCGAGCTCGAGCACCTGCGTCGCCGACACGTCGCCTAACGGAAGCGCGATCTCCGGTGGTGGATTCACCTCGAGGCGCACCGACGCCTCGACGCCATCCGCCGACGCGGTGATCGTCGCTCGCCCCTCGCGGAGCGGGAGGACGACGCCCTTCGCGTCGACCGACGCGATCTGCCGAGGCTCCGCCTTCCAATGCAGCGGCCGATCCAGGCGCACGCCGCGCGCGCTGAGCACCTCGGCATGGAGCGGAACCGGCAAGCCCAGATCGACGCGGGCCGGCGGTGGCCCGATGACTATCTTCGAAACAACGGGCAGGACGATCGCAAGTTCGGCCGACGCGAGCCTCCCCTCGCAGTTGCACGTGAGGCGCGCGACGCCGGCGCTCCGCGCGCGAACGACGCGATCGCCGATGATCTCGGCGATGGCCGAATCGCTCGACGTCCAGCGCAGCGGCCGATCCGGCAGCTCCGCGCCCGATGCATCGAGCGTTTTCGCGGCAAGCTCGGCCGATTCGCCGACGTCGAGCACCGCCGGAACCACCGGCTGCACCGTCACCACCGGCGCCGGCGATACCTCGATGCGCGCCATCGCACGCACGCCCTGCGACTCGGCCCATACCAGCACTTCTCCCGGCGATCTCGCCGAGACGACGCCGTCCTGCGAGACGACGGCGATCGCTTCGTCCGCGCTTGCCCAGTGGACGGCGGTTTGCACGGCTTCGTGGCGTTTGTCCTCGGGGGTCGCCACCAGCTGCACCCGCTCGCCGGCGTGGAGGACTCCGGGTGGCAACGACACGCTGAGGGTGGCGACGCGCTTCGGGACCACCGTCATCCGTACCGCGTTATGCACTCCACCCACGCTCGCGGTGATCTCGACTTCGCCGGCCGTGAGCGCCTGCACGAAGCCGCGCGATTCGTCCACGGTTGCGATCTGATCGTTGCTGGATGCCCAACGCAGGCGCACGCCAGGCACGGTGTCGCCCGACGGATTTCGCGGCGAGCCGCTGAGCGTGAAGGAGTCGCCGACTTCGACGACGCTCGGCGGCGCGAAGATCTCGATCGCGGCAACGTATGGCTTCACGTCGCCGGCGGGCTTCGAGGTGGAGGCGAGCTCGGGCGTCGGGCTCGCCCCGGGGCGGAGCACTTCGTCCGAACGGCGAAAGGGCGCCGGCATCGAGAGCTGCGCGAGGGCGACGCGATCGGGGTCGGTGTCGCCTAACGGCGCGGCAGTGAGGGCGGCCAGGGCGTGCTGAACCGACGGCCACCGCTGCTGCGGGTCCTTCGCCAACATGCGCTGGATCGCCGCGTCGAGCTCGGGATCGCACTCGGGGCGCTGCTCACGGATGGACGGGGCGGGGCGCTCGGTGTGCGCGTGCATGACGACGAACGGCGACCCGCTGAAGGGCGGACGTCCGGTGAGCAGCTCATAGGCGACGAGTCCGAGCGAGTACTGATCCGACGCGGCGGACACGGGGCGCGCCAGGCACTGCTCGGGACTCATGTAGGTCGGCGTACCAACGATCACGCCCGTCTGCGTCTCGCCGCCGCGTGACGTGCGCGGAATGCTGCCGTTCTCGCGTACGACGAGTTTCGCGATGCCGAAGTCCGTCACGACGGCATTGCCGTCTTCGTCGATGAGGATGTTCGCGGGCTTCACGTCCCGGTGGACGACGCCGCGCCGGTGCGCGTAGGCGAGCGCGTTTCCGACCATCCACAGGAGACCACGCACCATGCGGATCGGCAGCGCGCCCGTCGACCGAATGATGTGCTCGAGGGAGCGGCCCTCGACGAACTTCATGACGAAGAAGTGCAGGTCGTCGATCTGACGAACCGCGTGAATCGTGATGATGTGCGGGTGACTCATGTTGGCCACCGTGACCGCTTCCTGTCGGAAGCGCCGCACCATTCCCTCGCCGGTCAACAGCGCCGGAGACATCACCTTGATCGCGACCTTGCGATTCAGGGCGACCTCGTGGGCGAGATAGACCGCGGCCATGCCGCCGCGACCAATTTCGCGAAGGATCTCGAACTCACCGGAGGTCGCCGAGCGGAGTCGCGCGGCTACATGGATCCAGGGATTGGTCTCGTCTCCGGGCGCTCGACCGCCGCCGACAGCGCTTTCCATCCCGGTCCGAGTTCCGGTGCCGCAGCGAGGGCAGAAACGATCGGCGGCGCCCAACGGGGCGCCGCACCGTTCGCAACCGGCCACGGGTGCGGCCGTACCACAAAACGCGCAGAAGCGGTCGCCCGGCCTGAGCAGTTCGCCGCATCGGCCGCACGAGATACCGGACGACTCCGCGGGACGACCTGTCATGCGGCAGAAACCGGGTTTGAGAATGGACGATGTTGAGCGGCAAGGTCAATGAGCGCAACGCCATTGCCGCGAGAGGACCGCGGCCGAAGTTGCTAGGCAACTCACGGACGCGCAAGACTCGCGAAATGCGATGCTCGCGACCCGCTCTTGCTGGCGGCAATCGACATTCATACATTCACTCTTCGCGCAAAAATGCGCGAAATCTTCTGAGGGCCCGAATCCGGTCATGATACAGCTCTTCACGCTCACCTCTGCCATCCGCCGCACCGCGCCGCTCGCGTGGGTGCTCCAGGGCGACGTGCGCCCCGGGACGCGGATTTCGGGCGTCGTAGACGCCAGAGGTCGAGCACCTTAGAAGAGCGGGATTCGATGTCGTGATCCGGCCTTTCGGGTGCTTCAGCAGACCCGAAAGGCCTTTTTGCTGCCC
>DATBHD010000204.1:0-18166 GCA_036557635.1 Gemmatimonadaceae bacterium | reverse complement strand
GCTGATTAGCGGTGGCAATGCTGCTTTCCGAGGCGACGCGGGTACCGGTGCCGCAGCGAGGACAGAAGCGATCGGCCGCGCCGAGTGGAGCGCCACATCGCTCGCAGCCGGCAACGGGTGCGGCGGTGCCGCAGAAGGCGCAGAAACGGTCTCCGGGACGGAGCGGTTCGCCGCACCGCCCGCATTTGATTCCGGACGACTCCGCGGGACGACCTGTCATGCGGCAGCAACCGGGTTGAGTTGGATGATGTCGAGCGGCAAGGTCAATGAACGCAACGCCGTTGCCGCGAGAGAACCGCGGCCGAAGTTGCTAGTCAACTCACAGACGCGCAAGACTCGCGAATTGCGATGCTCGCGACTCGCTCTTGCTGGCCGGGAGCGTCATTCATATCTTCACTGTTCGCGCGAAAACGCGCGCGAGAGTCCTCTGAGGGCCCGAATCCGATCATGATAAAGCTCTTCACGTTCACCTCTGTCATCCGCCGCACCACGCCGCTCGCGTGGGTGCGCCAGGGCGAAGTGTGCCCCGGAGCGCGGATTGTCGGCGTCACGGACGCCGGAGGTCGAGCACCTTAGAAGAGCAGGATTCGATGTCGTGATCCGGCCTTTCGGGTGCTTCAGCAGACCCGAAAGGCCTTTTTGCTGCCCACCCTCAGTTAGCGGATCACGATCATGAATCTCGAGATCATCAGTCGGTACATACGCCAGCCGGCGCAGCTGCCGGCCGAGCTTCGAGCGCGCATCGAGCTCTCGTGGGACGCGGAGCCGATTCAACTCTACGCGCTCGCCGACCTCGACCACGCGCTGGTGCTGGCCGAGACCTGGATGGCGTTGGGCAACCGGTTCGTCGCCGTGGCGCGACCGGCGGCGAGCGGAGCGTGGGAGATCCAGACGATCGACCGAAAGCTCATTCGCGGCGTGCAACTCTCGCCGGGACTGAGCGCCAACACGCTCCTCCTGGTCGGCGAGCCTAACGAGCCACCGCTCGCGACGGTCCGTTACACGCAGCGGCAGCGCGGCGCGTTCGAGAACATTCGCTTCGTCCTCGAGGAATCGCTCGCCGGGCGCGCGGTGCAGCCCGCGCCCGCTGAAGCGGACCGCGTGTACGCGGACGCGGTCGCGCGCCCGGTGCGTGACGCGCAGGCGCTCGTCGCGGGACGCGAGTCGGCGGTGATCCTGCGCCTCCTGAGCTACCTGACGCCGTACCGGCGTCAGGTAGCGGTCGGGTTGGGAGCGGCCGCGGTCGTCACCCTGGCCAGTCTCGTGCCGCCCTACCTCGCGGGCTTCCTCCTCGACCGAGTCGTTAGGCCGGCGCAGGCGGGGGCGCTCGGTCACGCCGACGCCGTGCGGCTGGCATGGATCGCGGTCGGCGCGATGGCGGCGCTCTATGTCCTGCGTCAGGCGGCCGCGCATGTGCGGCTTCGCCTGATGTCGGTGCTCGGCGAGTGGGTCGCGCGCGACCTGCGCTCGGAGTTGTACTCGCACATCCAGCGACTCAGCCTGTCGTTCTTCTCGCGCAAGAAGACGGGAAGCTTGATCACGCGCGTTACCGCGGACACCGATCGCCTGTGGGAATTCATCGCCTTCGGTGTCGTGGACGTCTCGCTCTCCGTGGTCATGCTGCTCGGTCTGGGCGGGGTGTTGCTCGTACTGGATTGGCGCCTGGGTCTCGTGATGACGCTGCCGGTGCCGCTGTTCTGTTGGCTGATCTATTGGCACGGCGAGTCGCTCAACGCGCGGTTCATTCGCGCGTGGCGAAAGTGGTCGCGCCTCACGGACGTGCTGGGCGACACGATCCCCGGCATTCGCGTCGTCAAGGCGTTCAACCAGGAGACACGTGAGATCGGGCGGTTCGTCGACCGAAACGATGCGGTGACGGACGAGTTCAATTCGATTCATCGGATGTGGACCACGTTCTGGCCGGCGCTGATGTTCGCGGTGCACACGACGACGGTCCTCGTCTGGGTGTTCGCGGTCCCGCGCTTGTTGGGTGTCGGGCATCCGCTGTCGGCGGGCGTGTTCGTTTCGTTCCTGCTCTACACGACGATGTTCGTCGCGCCGATCGAGGTGATCGGGCAGATGGTGCGCACGGTGAACCGGGCAACGTCATCGGCGCATCGTGTGTTCGAGGTGCTCGACAGCGAGCCCGAGGTGAAGGACGTACCGAATTCGGTGCGCCTCTTGCCGGTGCGCGGGCGGGTCGAATTCGAGAATGTCACGTTCGCGTACGACGGCGTCCGACAGATTCTGCGCGGCATCAGCTTCGTGGCGCAGCCGGGTGAGTTGATCGGATTGGTGGGCGCGTCCGGTGGCGGCAAGTCGACGGTCGTGAGTCTCGTCGCGCGGTTTTACGACGCGACGGGCGGCGCCGTGCGCGTCGACGGCGTCGACGTGCGGACGCTCGACACCGGTCACTATCGCGAACAGATCGGCATCGTGCTGCAGGATCCGTATCTGTTCCACGGCACCGTGCTCGAGAACATTCGCTACGGCTTGCCGAGCGCGTCGTTAGGTGCCGTGGTCGGGGCGGCGAAGGCGGCGAACGCGCACGACTTCATCTGCCGGCTGGGACAGGGGTACGACACCGTCGTTGGCGAACGGGGACACACGCTCTCGGGAGGCGAGCGGCAGCGCATCTCGATCGCGCGCGCGATCCTGCACGACCCGCGCATTCTCATCCTCGACGAGGCGACGAGCAGCGTCGATACGGAGACCGAGCGGCAGATCCAGGAGGCGCTCGAGCGGCTGATCGCCGGCCGCACGGTATTCGCGATCGCGCACCGGCTGTCGACGCTGCGCCGGGCGTCGCGCCTTTTCGTGATCGAGAAGGGCCGGCTCGCGGAGTCGGGCACGCATCGCGAGCTGCTGGGCAAGCCTAACGGGATTTACAAGAGGCTCTACGAGATGCAGCTACAATTGCAGTAGTGGGCCACACGTTGAAGGAGGCACTCCCCACGCACCAATGCGGATCGGGCACGTGCCGGTCCGCACCCCAACTGGAGGACTCGATGACGGTATTGGAAATCGAGCGCGAAGAAGAGAGCGAGGCGATCACGCTGCGAAGTGCGCCGGATGGGCGGCTGATCGCGTACACCGAGCGCGGGCCGGTGCCGGTGCGCGTTCGGCAGTGTTTTCCCTGGTCGGAGCCGCGCCGCCACCTGTCGCTCCGCGACAATGAGGAGCGAGAGGTGTTGTTGGTCGAGGATCCGGCGACACTCGGCGCCGTCTCGCGGGAGGCGTTGGAGCGCGCGCTGACCGAGGCGGGTTTCGTGCTCGAAGTGACACGCGTCGTGTCGATCGACGAGGAGGTGGAGATCCGGCAGTGGACGGTCGAGACGCGTCATGGCCCGCGCTCGTTCCAGACGCACCTGGACGACTGGCCGCGCGTGCTCCCGACCGGTGGACTGCTCATCCGCGACGTGGCGGGTGATCTGTACCGCCTAACGGTTGGGGATCTCGACAGGAGGAGCAAGGATCTGTTGTGGGCGTTCGTGGACTGAACCCGACCGCGTACATCACCGTGGCAAGTGACTCGCCGCCGATTACAGTCGATTCAATCCCGCCAGCGCAGCCACCTTGTACGCCTCGGCGAGCGTCGGGTAGTTGAAGACCGTGTCACGGAAGTACTCGATCGTGCCGCCGAACGCGAGCACGGCTTGCGCGATGTGAATCAGCTCGGCCGCGCCGTCGCCGATCGCGTGGACGCCCAACAACACGAGCGACTCGGGGTCGAAGAGGATCTTCAGCAAGCCCGTCTCGTCGCCGAGGATCTGGCCCTTCGCCAGTTCCTCGTATTTCGCGATGCCGACCTCGTACGGCACGCTGGCCGCCGTCAGCTGCTGCTCGGTGCGTCCAACCATCGACATCTCGGGCACGGTGTAGATGCCGTACGGCAGGAGCTCCGTCCTGACCCGCCGGTGATTGACCCCGAACATGTGGCTGCTCGCCAGGCGACCCTGCTCGCTCGACGACGACGCGAGCGACGGGAATCCGATCACGTCGCCGGCGGCGTAGACGTGCGGCACCGATGTTCGAAAGTTCTCATCGACGGGAATTCGGCCGCGCTGATCGACGGAGAGCCCCGCGGCGGCCAGGTCGAGGAGGTCGGTGTTCGCCTGTCGTCCCACGGTGTAGAGCAGGGCGCCACCGTGTACGCGCTTGCCGCTCGCGAGGTGCGCGACGACCCGACCACCGCCGTCCCGCTCGACCCCCGTCACCGTTTCACCGAGGCGAAACGTGGCGCCGCGACGCCGCATGTGATAGCTCAGCGCCTCGATCATCTCCCGATCGACAAAGTCGAGCAGCGTCGGGCGCTGATCGATGATCGTCACCTTGATGTCGAGCGCGGTGAGCATCGAGGCGTACTCGAGACCGATCACGCCCGCGCCGACGACGATCAGCTCACGCGGCAGATCGTGGACGTCGGGCAGTTGATCGGCGTCGAAGATGAATTGTCCGTCGAGCGGAACGCCAGGCGTGCACGCGGAGCGGGTGCCACAGGCGACGAGGACGTTGGCCGCCGTTGCCCGAATCGGTTGCGATGACTCCGCCACGACCTCGACGGTGTGCGGATCGACGAATCGGCCGGTGCCGACGAGCGAGGTGATGCCGTTGCGCCGCAGTTGATTGCGCACGACCTCGACTTCGCGTTCGACGACGTGTTGCACGCGGTGGGCAAGGTCGCGAGCCGAGATCCGGTCACTGACGACGTAGTCTTTGCCGTAGAACGTGCGCTGTCGGAAGCCGGAGAGATAAAGAATCGCCTCGCGCAGCGTCTTGCTCGGGATCGTGCCAGTGTGAACGCACACGCCGCCCGTCATCTCGCGGCGATCGACGACGGCGACTCGTTTCCCAAGTTTCGCCGCCGCGATCGCGCCCTTCTGTCCCGCCGGGCCGCTCCCGATGACGACGAGATCGTATTGGTATTCCATGTGCGTGGTGCGTGGCGCGTGCTGCGTGACGCGGAAGTGTGCTACGTACGAGACACATTACGTGTCACGCGCCACGCGCCACGCCGCTTACTCTCCTCCGCCCGATGCCGCCTGCTTGCGACGCTGCCACCATGCTTGCGGCGAGACCGCCGGTGCGGATCGCCGCTCGAGGAGCCCGGAGTGCCACGCCACAATCCGCTTGGCAACGGCGTCCCTCGACTCACCCGCGACGACCTCGAAGGGGGCGTACCGCTGCGCATCACCGGACACCCTGAACCACCACCACATCTCCTTCTTGCCGCCGGCTCGGGCCTCGGCGCTGCAGATGTACGTTCGACCGCCGTGCTCGAACTCGAAAGCTTCGATCGTGCGTCGCATGATCCTCCGTGGTTCCGCAATCAGGCGGCGCCGCTCACTTCGTGGCATTGCCGCATGGGTCGGATGACTCCGATTCGCGCTGGCGCCAAAGCTCGAGACGCAGTGACGTCACCGCTCGCGCTCCCGGTGGGGAGAGCGACCTTCACGGGCTCCGGCTGAGTTGATTGATCTTTCGCCGCAGGATGCTCTACCGAAAAACATCGGTGCACAACCAAGTGCACCGTAGCCTCGCGCGTCCTCTTGCCGCGACGGAAGATCGAGGGATGATGGAGCGAGTCCAGCTCGCTCGACCTTGCGCAATATAGCACGGGGAGAGCGGTGGCGCCTGGCGGGCTCGGAACGACGAACCAGAGCGGGCCACGACCTAAGTGTCGGCGCGCCCGCTCTCCTACCTCAGTGCTTCGGCGCTCTCCCCACGGACGCCGAGCAATCGCGAGTGCAGCCGCTCGCGGTAAGTCCTCGAAAGCCGGAGCTTTGCGCCTCCCTTGAGCAGGACGATGCTGTCGCCCCCGAACCAGGGTTGGACCTCGACCACACGGTCGATGTTCACGATATACCGCCGGTGAATTCGGAGGAACTGCCTCGGGTCGAGCTGGCTCTCGATGCTCGTTGCAGTCGCGCGAATGAGATGATTGCTCGGGCCCACATGCAGGCGCACGTAGTTGCCGTCGGTCTCCCACCAATCGATGTCGGCAGTCCGGACGATTCGGAGTACTCCGTCGACCTTGACCGCCACCCGATCAAGGAAGTCGCGGCCCCCGCCCCCGTTCGATCGGCCATCCTCGGCGAGGTAGTCTCGCAGCAGGGCCCGGAGTCGGCTGTCTTCGTCGGACCGCACGCGGTCCACGATCCGCTCCTTGGCGCGGGCAAAGGCCTCGCGGAAGCGAGCCGTGTCGTACGGTTTCAGCAGATAGTCGACGGCGTGGACGTCGAAAGCGCGGACCGCATACTGATCGAAGGCCGTCACGAACACGATGGCGGGCAGCGGAATCCCATCGAGCTCGCGCAGGACTCCGAAGCCATCGAGATCGGGCATCTGCACGTCCAGAAAGACCATCTGCGGCTCGAGGTCGGCGATGCGAGCGGCGGCATCGCGCCCGCCGGCGCATTCGGCGACGACCTGCGCTTCGCCGGTCTCCTCCAGAAGGCGCACAAGACGGCGGCGCGCGATGTTTTCGTCGTCGACGACGATGACGGTGATCATGAGGGGGTGAGGAAAGAGGGAGGGGGTGAGTAAGGAACGGTGGATCCGGCGAGCCGCTCGAGGTGCGCGAGACTGCGCTCGAGCGACTGCTCTCGCGAAATCGTGACGCCCTGCTCGTCGCTGCACTCGATGGCGACGCGGAGATAATCCCCGAGCCGGGCGAGCAGTTGCTCGGTGCGACGCGGTGATGGCGCGGCACTCACGGCTTCGATCACACGATCGAGCGCTCGCAAGACGACCGGAGGAATGGCCTGCAGACGCGCGGCCCGAGCGCGCGCCGTGCGCAGCTCGGCGGAGAGGAGCGCCGAGGCCAGCTCCCGCTGGCGCATCCATTCGGTGAGCTGGCGCCGGTGTCCGATGCCAACGAGGACGCCGACGATGAGAAAGTTCAAAAGAAAGGTGTTGGTATTGGCGGTTGCCCAGAAGGCGAGCTGCGGCGTGAAGACGCGAATCATGAACGCCGCGTGGAACATGCTGAGGCCGGCCACGACGGCGAGATACAGCAACGCGCGGGAGACGATCCGCTCACGCGTCATAGGAAAGCGCGAGGTCGCCGCGAAGACCACGGGCGCGACGATCGCCCAGAGCAGTGCCGCGGCCACGTCGTGGCGCAGGATCGAAAAGAAGGTGTAGTGACCCAGCCGATTGCGAATGCGCAGGTAGGCATAGCTCTGCAGCGACCACAAGACACCGCACACGAGGAACACGCCAAGGACGATGGCGACGCGCCGCAGAGCCGGGCGCCTCGCTTCGCCGGTGACGGCTCCGCCGTCGCCATTCGCGTTAGGCGCTTCGACGAAATCGTCCACCGTCGCCGCCGTAATGGCGGCGACGGCATTGCCCTGGTCGACGGCGCGCCGGGCCGGCAGGGTGACCTCGGCGACCGCGCCCCCGCCGGCGGCGTCGAACAGCCGCAGCTGCTCGCCGGCACCGTAAAGCGTCGTCAGGCGTTCACGCACGTTGGTGAGACCGATGCCATAGCCGGAGCGGGCCCCGATCTGACGTAACCCGACGCCATTGTCCGCGACGCGCAGAATGAGTCGGTTGTCGACGACGCGCGCCGAGATCTCGATGCAGCCGGCGGCGACGCGGCCGGTGAGACCGTGTCGGATCGCATTCTCCACCAGTGGCTGGAGGACGAAACGCGGCACGAGGCAGTCCAGCGTATCTCCGCCGACGTCGTAGTCGATGCGCAGCCAATCGGGAAAGCGCAGGCGCTGGATATCGAGATATGGCTCGATGGCGACGAGCTCCTCGCCGAGGGTGACTTCACCGGCGCGCGCGCTCAGCGCGGTGCGGAAGATGAGCGCGAGCTGTCGCAGCACGCGGAGTGCGGTGGCCGGCGCTTCGTAGGCGAGCTCGGAGACGGCGCCGAGCGCGTTGAAGAGAAAATGCGGCTGGAGCTGCGCCTCGAGGTACTCGAGCCTCGCGCGCGCCAGCAGCCCCTCGAGGCGCGTCGCGCGCCGCTCTCCTTCGCGCACGCCGTCGCGCGCGATGAGGGCGTCGACCACCACGAGGACGGCGAGGTAGCAGAGCGCGTCGAAGTCCGCGAAGTACGTCAGCGTCGCGATAAAAGGCGCGACGGGCGGCGTGTGCTGCAAATACACGAGGCTGAGCCGCGTCGTCAGCGTGTCGCCCAGACTCGCCAACACCAGCAATGGCAAGTGAAGCGCGATCGCGCCGAAGATGCCGCGTCCGCTCGCGCGCACGCGGCGGTGCCACACCGCGATCGCCGGCGTGATGGCGCTCCAGTACAGGGCCATCGTTAGGTCGACCCAGATATCGCGGGTCCACGCCGCGTTGTCACTGTGGTCGAGCGCCGCGGCGACGAGCACCTGCAGCGCGCTGAAGGCGAGCCAGGCAGCGAGCACGAGCAAGGCGCCGCGAGCGGGCGCCCGGCGCGCGAGGGTTCCCCCGCCGCCATTCGTTGGCGCCGCGAAGTCGTGGCTCATTGGCACATGGTGGGATTAGTGGTTGAGAATCGCCCGCGCGGAGTGACGAGCCGCGGCGACCGGGGGCGAGGCGACAGGAACGCGTGATGGACACTGGCGACGCGACTCGGCACGCCGCTACGCCACTCGTCCATGCCGCTGCACACCTCGTCCCGCATTGCGAGCGAAAGTGGTGAACCGGCCGCTACCCTCGTCAGGCAGGCAGGCGTCCCTCCGACGTCGATCATTCTCATGGAAACCATTCGCATGGGGTTACGACACGCCTTCATTGCCGCATGCGCGCTGGCGTTCTCCGGCTGCATGCCGCAGCGCACCGTGGCGCCAACCGCGCCGACCGGTCCGGGTCTGCACGTGCTCTTCGTTGGCAACAGTCTCACCTATGTAAATGATCTGCCGGCCATCCTCGAGGCCATGGCGGATTCCGCGCACGAGCGTCTGCTCGAGACGCGCATGGTCGCAAAGCCGGACTACAGCCTCGAGGACCATTGGAACGATGGGGAGGCGCGCACGGCGATCGCGAACGGTGGGTGGAGTCTCGTCGTCCTGCAACAGGGTCCATCGTCGCTGGAGTCGAGCCGCACGCTACTGATCCAATACGCGCGCGCCTTCGCCGACGCGATTCATCAGGTGGATGCGCAGGTGGCGCTCTACCAGGTGTGGCCCACGTCCGATCGCTCGGGAGACTTTCCGCGCGCGAACGAGTCCTATCGTCTGGCCGCCGATACGGTACATGGGCTCCTCTTTCCCGTCGGCGAGGCGTGGCTCGCCGCACAGCGGATCGATCCGTCCATTCCCCTGTACGCGTTCGACGGACTCCATCCCAGCGGGGAGGGGAGCTACCTCGCCGCGCTCGTGATGTACGCGACGCTGTACGGCAAGTCGCCGCTCGGCCTGCCGCCGACGTTGCGGTTGCGCAATGGAAGCACGTTCGCCGTCACCGGCGCCGCGGCGGCGACGCTGCAGGCGGCGGCCGACCAGGTGACCACCGGCTCGCGCGCTCAGCGCTGGGTGCCTAACGCCGGCGGGCTCCAGAAGCCCGCCGCGCCGCGCGCCTGCGCGGACACCTCGCCGCCGAACAGCGCCGAGTTGAATACGACGCGGAAGGTCCCGGTCGATTGGCCGCGCCACTGTGGCTGGAAGGCGATCAACACGACGTGACCGCGGTCGTGCTTCACGTCGAGCGCCGCGGCCAGGCCTTGCATGTACTTCTCGCCGGTGAGGAAGCCGGACCGCAGGATGGGGCCGTCGTTAGGATACTTCGCGAGCACCGCGCCCTCGAACCCGTCGAGCGTCGTGAAAACGGGACTGTTGAAGACGAACACGTCGGCGCGGGCGGGCATCCCCGACATCACCGGGTGCGTGGTGTCGACGACGACCTGCATGATCGAGCCGCCGGTGAAGTACTCCCGTCGGGGAAGGCCGGCGACGACGTTCTTCACGGGAAGGTGGAGCGCCGCGATCGCCGACGAGGCGCCCTGATTCCAGGCGACGAGCGTGCCCCCCGCGCGCACAAACTCGTCGAGGGCGCGGACGCGGACGCTGTCTTCCGCGTGCTGACTCGCCGTGTCGGCGCCGGCTGCCCCGCCGCCCCCGGCCCTCCCCCCGCGGCCGCCACGGCCGCCGCTCGTTATGCTCTGCGAGGCGACGAGCACGACGTCGAAGCGGCTGGCGAGATTCCCGGCGTGCAGGTCGGCTGGCGAGATGAGCGTGTAGTGAAACTCGTTGTCGTCGAGCAGCCATTCCGTCCAGCCTTCGTCGATGTTGCCCGGCGCCGCCTTGTAGAGAGCGATGCGCGCCCCGACCGGCGCGGCGTTCGGCACCGCGTCCGCGCTCGCCCGTTCGGCGTGCACGGAGAGATCGCTCGTCCACGTCCGCGCGTTCGCGCTATCGACACCGGCGACGACCCATCGTCCTCCGCGAGTCGCGGCGGCGGGAGCGAAGCGCAAAGTTCCCGCGTGCGCCAGCGCGCGATTGACGAAGCGGAAGGAGTTGTTCTGCGCCGGATCGAGAACGATCAGGTCGCCCGTGCCGGCGAGTTGCCCCGGCAGCGGCACGATCCCCGCCGCTTCGGCGTTGGTCGTGAAGGGCGCGTCGGGAGCGGTGCGCCAGTCGACCGTCTTTCCCTGCACGCTCGCCAGCGCGGCGCGGAAGTCCGTTTGCAGCGGGATCCGTCCCTCGATCACGGTGACATTCATCTGATAGGGGAGCGTCCAGCCGGCAGCGTCGTAAGGCGTGTCATCCTTGATCTCGGGGTATTTCTGCGGCTCGAAGAGCTCGCGCGCGAGCTGCGCGTACTCCTGATCCATGGGAATGACCCAGGTACCCTTGGGATACGAGGCGCCATCGTAGGTCATGTCGCGGTCGAGCTGCCTGACGTGCACGCCCATGAATGCCATCCGCCTGAGCAGCTCAGCCGGCGCGACGGGATCGGACTGCGCCTGCGGAATGATGTAGGCGTAGGGCGCGCTCGTTCGAAATTGCTGAATCGTGTTCCGTCCCGCCTGGTAGCGATTGTAGAGAATCTCCTCACGGAACTTGGCGGCGTAGTTCAGGGTCGCGAGCGATGCGGTGACCATATAGTCGACCGCGTCGCGCAGTCCCCACTTTCCCTGCGCCCACGGGCTCAGGTACATCGTCGTCGGGCGCAGGTCGCGGTAGTCGGGGGGCAGACTGTCGATCGTCGTCGTGCGGGGCGTGGCGCAGTTGCCGCCCTGCGTCTCCGTCCACCAGGAGGGGATGTTCTGATACATCGGCATGTAGTCGACGTAGCCTGGATACCAGGCGTCGTACGTCGCGAGTTGATGGACCGCGCCGGGCTGACCGTTCGCGTCCAGCTCCTCGGCGATGCGCGTGCCGATCGCGTTCACCTCGCGCGCCATGATCGGGGGCACGCGCAGGCCGACCGGATCGGCGAAGGGGGGGGTCCAGATTCGCGTGGGGAAGGGGGACGACTGGTGATGCACGTAAACGATGTCCGGCTCCCAATCGCGCCAGGTGCGCTGAATGACCCGTGATTCGACGACGTTGAGCATATACGAATCACGGTTGTTGTCGTGCCCGACGTACTTCTCGTAGAGCTCCATCGGTTCCGTCGCCTTCTTCTCGTCGCGGGCCTTGCACCAATTCACGACGATGTCCTGCCCGTCGGGATTGATCGACGGCCAGAGAAAGAGGACGACGTTCTCGAGGATCGCCCTGTTGCGCGGATCGTCGGCATGCTGGAGCAGCTCATAGGCGAGCAAGGGTGTGTGCTGAGACCCGGCGATCTCGGAGGCGTGCAATCCCCCACTGATATCGACGATGACCTTGCCGTCGCGCGCCAGCTGGTGCGCGGCGGCGTCGGTCAGCCCCTCGGGATGGGCGAGGCGCATGTTCGCGCGGCGAATCTGATCGAGGCGGGCCAGGTTCTCGGGGGACGAAATGATCGCGACGGTGAACGTCCGGCCGAATGCGGTCTTGCCGACGTCGATGAGTTTGACGCGGTTCGAGGCTGCCGCGAGGCGGCGGAAGTATGTGATGGACTGCTCGTAGTCGAAGAGCTTGTAGTCCGCGCCGACGGGAAAGCCGAACGACGATTCGGGCGTTGGCAGCGGCTTCTGGGCGGGCGCCGGCTGCGAGATGATAACCGCGAGCACCAGCGTGGTGAGGGCGCGGTCGAGTGGCCGGTACCGAACGGATTGACGCATCGGCGGATTGGAATCGACGTGTGAAGAGGGCATAAGGCGCCGTTGTGCAGACGCCCATTGGGCGTGACCAACACCGCCTGTGGTGTGGTTGACGTGCATATAGGTCGCGCGTGGTGGTTGACGCAAGAGTGACCGACGCGTCGCGTTTCGCCGGTCCAAAGCGGCCGTTCCCGCGGCCGCCGTCGTTCACGGCAGTCGCGAACGGCGCACGCGTCGTTCCGGAGGTCCCCGTCGGGATGCGCGACGTCGCGCCTCATCGCTCGTATTGAGCATCTTTATAACTCCCGCCTCACCTCACTTCACGGTTGGAGGAAGCAAACGATGAATGTACGTCGACCGGCGTTCATCTCGGCCGCTCTGGTCGTCCTCGGATTGGCCAGCCCTGGCGTACGCGCCGCGTCCGCGCAGGGAATAATTCGCGGACGCGTAACGGCCGTCGAGAGCGGCCGCCCACTCGCTGACGCGCACGTGCTCCTCGTGGGCTCGACGTCGGTCGCGACGACGGGCGAAGACGGGTCCTTCGTCATGAAGGGTATTGCTGTCGGCACCTGGCAGCTCCAAGCACTGCACGTGGGCTACGAAGCGCAGAAAAAGCCAGTGACGGTTGCCCGAGCCGATACGATCAGAGTGGACTTCGCGCTCGCGACCGCGGTCGTCCAACTGCAGGAGGTCGTGACCACCGCCACCGGTCAACAGCGGCGAACGGAATTGGGGAACGCCATCTCGACGATCGACGTCGCGAAGAAGGTCGAGGAGAGTCCAAACAACAACCTTACGTCGTTGATGCTCGCGAAGTCGCCGAGCGTGACGATTCTGCCGGGGACGGAGCTCGGCGGTGCGCCGACGATCCGCATCCGTGGCGTGTCGTCGATCAGTCTGACGAACGCTCCGATCTGGTACGTCGACGGCGTGCGGTACTCGGCGTCGGGACTGTCGTCGGGAACGGACGTCGGTTTCTCGCTCCTCAACTCGCTCAATCCGGACGAGATCGAGGACATCGAGATCGTCAAGGGACCGTCGGCGGCGACGCTGTATGGCACGAACGCCGCGAACGGCGTGGTGCTCATCACCACGAAGAAAGGTCGTGCTGGATCGACGCGGTGGAGTTGGACGGCGGAGAACCGCACGATCGACGATCGTGTGCCGTACCAGGACATGTACGCGAATTTCGGCCACGATCCGGTGACGGGAAGCGTCATCCGCTGCCAGCTGGCGACGATGGTGACGGGCGCGAATACCGGCGGCCAGTGCGTCTCAGACAGCCTCACGCACTACAACTGGATGAAGGACCCGCAGAATACGTTCGTCCATCTCGGGAACGGCAGCTTGTACGGCGTGAACGTGAGCGGTGGAAACGAGGTGATCCGCTTCTTCGCCAGCGGCGACATCGACAACGAGACCGGGCCGATTCAGATGCCCTCGTACGAGGTGGATCGGTTCAACGCGAATCACGTTGGGGTGCGCAACGAGTGGTTCCATCCCGAGGCGCAACAGCGCTCCTCGTGGCGCGGGAATCTCTCGGCGGCGCTCACGCCGACGTTCGACCTCAATCTGAACACCGGCTTCTCGAAGCTCGACAATCGCATTCCGCCGGAGAGCGATCTGATCATCGCGCTTTACTACGTCGGCATGCAGACCTACGGGTACAAGGGCTGTCCCAGCGGTGTGAAGCCATGCGGTCTCGACAAGGATCCGAACCAATCGGACGGTACGCCGTTGCACGACGCACTCCAGTGGGCGCCGGGCGACATCATGCAGGTGACGCAGAACTCCGACGTGCAGCGCTTCACTGGAAGCGCGAATGGCAGCTGGCGTCCGCTGCCGTGGATGCATAACGACGGCACGGTCGGTCTCGACCTCGCGGCGGTCGACTTCTTCCAGCTCTGCCGCCTGAACGAGTGCCCGCCGCAAACATCGACGGCGCGCCTCGGTCGCGTCACCGACAATCAGACGAAGCTCCGCAACCTGTCGGCGAAGATCTCGAGCACGTCGACTTACAATTTTCGGTCGTGGATCAACTTCCAAACGAGCGTTGGCGGCGACTACACCAACATCGAAGTCGACTCGGTCCGTACCAACGGAACATTGCTGCCGCCGGGCGGCTCGACGGTCGGCGCCGCGGCGACGCGGGCCGCGTCGAACGGTCAGCCGACGGCGGTCAAGACGCTGGGCATCTATGCGCAGGAGCAGGCGGGTTTCAATGATCGCCTCTTCCTCACCGCGGCGGTTCGCACGGACCAGAACAGCGCCTTTGGTACGAACTTCCAGCACGTCGTGTATCCCAAGGCGAGCCTGTCGTGGATCGTCTCGGATGAGGGGTTCTTCCCGCACTACACCTGGCTCGATCAGCTGCGTCTGCGCACGGCGTACGGCGCGAGCGGCGTGCAACCCGGTGCGACCGCCGGTCTCATTCTGTACAGTCCTTCCAGCGTCAATATTCCGACGAAGTCTTCGACGGCGACGGGCGGCACCGACACGCCGAGCCTGACGTCGAGCCAGCCCGGCAATGCCGACCTGAAGCCGGAGACGTCAGGCGAGTTCGAGGGCGGCTTCGACATGCAGTTCCTGCGTCACCGCGTGAACTTCGAGTACACCTTCTGGCAGAAAAAGACGAAGAACGCGCTCATCAACGTGAGTCTCGCGCCGTCGTCAGGAGCTTCCCAGCTGAACCCGTTGCTCAACATCGGCTCCACGGAAGGCTGGGGACACGAAGCGCAGCTAACGGCGCAGCTGTGGGAGTCGCGTCGCTTCGGTTGGGACATGCTTCTCACGGGGTCGCACTTCAGCAACAAGGTGCTCGATCTCGGCATCGACCCCAGCACGGGACAGCAGCGAGTTCTCATCACGAACAGCGGCAGCACCTCGGGCCAGGTGCGTCAGATGGTTGGGTATCCGATCAACGCGCAGTGGTATCGGCCGTATACGTACGCCGATGCCAATGGAGACGGCATCCTGCAGGTGAACGAGGTGCACGTCGATTCAGCGTTCCAATTCTTCGGCTATCGCGTGCCGCGCGACATCTTCTCCATCCAGAACGGCTTCGATTTCCTGGGCGGCAAGCTGCGCGTCACGATGATGTTCGATTACAAAGGTGGTAACAGCATCCTCGACGGCGCGAACAACTTCCAGTGCAATACCGGGCCGTTCGCCTGCCGCGACACGCAGGATCCGACCGTGTCGCTCGACCGGCAGGCGGCCGCGATCGCGAAGACGTACGGCACGACGCTCAACGGAACGAACTACAAGTCGTCGCTCGGCTACTTCCGCAGCAATCAGTTCTGGAAGTTCCGCGAGCTGTCCGCCGTGCTGCAGCTGCCTAACGCCGTAACCTCGCGCATTCGCGCGCAGCAGGGCTCGTCGCTGGTATTCGGGGCGCGCAACCTGTACACCTGGAGCTCGTGGACGGGCATCGATCCGGAGGCCAACTACGGCCTGACGCAGACCGAGGCCCAGAACGAGTTCCAGACGACGGGACTCCCGACGTACTTCACCGTTCGACTCAACCTCAAGTACTGACAGCGAGGACGACATCCATGCGGATACAGACGAATCGCGCTCGTGTGTTCGGCGCGGCCGCGCTCGTGCTCGCGGTCGGCGTATTCTCCCTTGGCGGTTGCGATCGCATCAAGAACGAGTTGCTCGAGCCACAGAATCCGGGGCTCGTCGACCAGGGAGCGGTGGGCTCGCCGGCGGCCGCGGCGGCGCTCAAGGTCGGTGCGATCGGGCGATTGAAGGTGCTCTCGAACGACCCGAGCGCGACGGGCTTCGCGTGGTCCTCGCTCTGGGTGGCATCGGGTCTTTTCACCGACGAGTTCTCGAATTCGGACTTCCAGAATTCGCAGAACGACGTCGACGCGCGCACGATCAGTCCCGACAACGTGGTGAGCGACTACTCACGCATCACGCAGTCGCGCGGTTTCATTCGCGATGCGATCGCGGCGGAGAAACAGTTCGAGCCCAACAAAACGGCCGACATTGCGGAATTGTATCTCGGCCTCGGATTTCTCGAGATGAGTCTCGCCGAGGATTTCTGCAATGGAATTCCGTTAGGCAGCAACAATCAGGGCGTCGTCGATTATAGCAGCGCCGAGTTCAAGCCGCTGACGAATCAGGAGGTGTACGCGGTGGCGCTCGCGCACGTCGACAGCGCGCTCACGATCCTCGGAGGCGCGTCCGATGCGGCGTCGGCCTTCGTGACACAGGCGGCGCTGATCACGAAGGCGCGCATTCTGATCGATCAGAACAAGAGCAACGCCGGCACCGCCGCCGGACTCGTGCCCACGACCGCCGTGCCGTCTTCATATCAATATCTATGGACGTCGTCCTCGGCGTTGAATTCCGACGACATCGGAATCTGGCAGTTCAACAACTCCATCGGTCGTACCACGGTGGGTGACAGCTCGATGACGTATCAGGGGAAGAAGTTCGCGGCGCTGAACGCGATACCCTTCGCGTCGGCGGGTGACCCGCGCGTGCCCGTGCTCGATGGAAACGCGGCAGGACTTTCCTCGGAGGATGGACTCACACCGTTCTTCATCCAGCAGATCTGGAAGAATCGGGACGATCCGACAACGATGGTGTCCGGTATCGACGCGCGCATGATCGAGGCCGAGGGACGCCTCAATGCCAGCGACATTCCCGGGATGATGGCCATTCTCAATGCGCTGCGCGCCGCGCCGCCGAAGATCGGCACGTTCCAGCCGGCGGCGATGACGGCCCTCGCGGATCCGGCGAACATCGCCGACGCAACGACGCTGTTCTTCCGAGAGAAGGCGTTCTGGACCTTCGGCCGGGGACAGCGGTTGGGTGATCTACGACGGCTGGTTCGTCAGTATGGCCGCACACAGGACCAGGTGTTCCCGTCCGGCCAGCAGTACAAAGGTGTGAGCTACGGGAGCGACGTGAACTTCCCGGTCCCGGACGGTGAGCGCGTGAATCCGCAGTTCAATGGATGCATCGATCGCAATGCCTGATTGACGCCTAACGGTTGCGTCGCTCATGCCAAGACGAGGGACCGGCACCGGTTGGCTCGGTGCCGGTCCCTCGTCTGTCATTCTGAGGGGGCGTCGGGCTGACGAATCTGCATTTGGTGTAGGGGCCAGAAGCAGCAGATCGAAGGCTGGGCTCGGGATGACAGCCGGCAACGCTTTTCACTATGTTGGTGCTTCCCACACCACCCGGCTCGCGTGATTGGAGGAGATGCCATGCTCAGCCCCATCCGTTCGGCTGCGCTCGTCGCCGTGTTCAGCGTCGCGTCGCTTGCCGCGCAACAGCCGCAGGGTTCCACATCGACGCCCGCGGCTGGCGGCAGCCGGCCCGTTCTCACCGAGGCAGACTTCGCGCGCATCGAGACGCTCGGCGCGATCGCGCTCTCGCCGGACGGGAAGTGGGTGGCGTACGACTTTCGGCGGGGCGTATCCGGACCGACGGAGCTGCGTTATCGGCCGGTCGCCGGCGGCGCCGAAGCAAGTCAGTCGTTAGGCAATACGCCGGTATTCAGCGCCACCAGCCGCTGGTTGCTGTTCACGGTAACGCCGGATACGACCGGCGGCCGTGGCGGAGGTGGCGCCGTCGGCAGGCGCGGCGCCTCCACGGAGCGCGCGCGCAACAAGGTCGGCATCGTCGACCTCGCGTCGGGGACGACGACGCTCCTCCCGGACGTACAGTCGTTCGCACTGAGCAATGACGGCTCGCACGTGGCGCTGCGTCGTTATCCGGCGACGGACGCGAAGAGCCGCGGCGCCGATCTGATCGTTCGTGATCTGGAACAGGGGACCGACGTCAGCTTCGGCAACGTCGCCGATTTCGCCTGGAGCGATGACGGCGCCCTGCTCGCGATGGTCGTCGATGTCGACGGCAAGACGGGCAATGGTCTGCAACTGCTCAACGTCGCGACCGGCGCGCTGCGCGCGCTCGACACGGGCGATCACCTCTACGCGTTCGTCGCCTGGCGGAAGCACGGCGACGATCTGGCTGTGCTGCGGAGCCGCGCCGACAGCGCCTTTGCCGACACGA
>DATBHD010000203.1:0-2266 GCA_036557635.1 Gemmatimonadaceae bacterium | reverse complement strand
CATCCAGCTCGACGGGCGTCCGTGGACCGTCGTTGGCGTCATGCCGCCCGGCTTCAACTTTCCGGACCGCGGCGATTACTGGGTGCCCTTCGCTGCCGGCGCCGAAGAGCAACGTCAGAATCGCGGCTACGCGGGCGCCATCGGCCGCCTTGCCCCCGGTGTCACGCTCGAACAGGCGCGGGGCGACCTGTATCGCGTCGATGCCGGTCTCGCTGCGCGCTTTCCCGAGTCGAATCGCGCCTGGCGCTCGGATCTGCTGGCCATTCGCGACGACCTCGTTGGTGATCTGCGCGATCAGCTGAAGGTCCTTCTCGCCGCGGTCGCCCTCGTGTTGCTGCTCGTCTGCGTCAACGTCGCCAATCTTGCACTCGCTCGCGGCGCCACGCGCGGGCACGAGGTCGCCGTTCGACTCGCCGTCGGTGCATCACGCTCGCGCATCGTTCGTCAACTCATGACCGAGAGTCTCGTCATCGCTCTGGTCGGCGGCGTGCTTGGCGTCGGCATTGCGTGGGGCGCGCTTCAGGGACTCAAGCTCGCGTTCCCCCGCGGGGTTCCATTCTACATCAGCCTCGGTATCGACGGTGCGGCGCTCGCGTGCGTCTTCGGGGTCACCGTGGTGACGGGCATTCTGTTCGGGATCATGCCCGCCATTCGCGGTTCCAAGGTCGAGCTCAACTCGGCTCTCCGCGATGGCGCGCGGACCGGATCTGGCGTGGACAAAGCGCGGCTGCGCAGTTCGCTCGTCATCGGTGAGGTAGCGCTCTCCGCGATCCTGCTCACCGCTGCGCTGTTGCTCTTGCGGACGTACCGGAACCTGCACGATACACCCATCGGCTTCACACCGCAGGGCGTGGTGAGTGCGCGGCTGACGTTGCCCAAGAACGCCGGATACCCGACGCAAACTCACGTGCAGCAATTTTTCGCGACATTGGTCGAGCGATTACGGCGCGATGCGCGCGTCGAGAGCGTTGGGATGGCGCAAGGCGTGCCCATGACTGGATGGGACGTTCAGGCCGGCGTGAGTGTGGATGGCGCGCCGAAGCAGCCCAACGATTGGGTGGTCGCGCATTTCCAGAGTGTGACGCCGGACTACTTCAAGACCATCGGCGTGCCGTTGCTCCGCGGACGTTGGCTCGACGAGACCGATCGCGACACGCTCAATCCCAGCGTGCTCGTCACGCAGCAGATGGTCCTCAAGGCATTCCGTGGCGCCGACCCGATCGGCAAGCGCCTGCGGATCGGCGACGATTCCTGGTCGTCTACGGTCGTTGGAGTCGTCGGCGACTTCAATCAGTATCGGCTTCCGCAGCCTCCGCCCGCCGCGATGTTTTTTTCGCACGCCACGGTGACCGCTCGCCAGATGACCATCGTGTTGCGCGCGAAACGAGGCGACCCGTATGCCCTCGTGCCCCTGCTGCGCGCGACGGTGCGTGACATCGACGCGGATGTCGCGCTCTTTGACGTTCAGTCGCTTGACGACGTGCTCGTTCGATCGCTTTGGCGCCAGCGTCTCATGGGCGATGTCGTCGTAACCTTCGCGACGCTCGCATTAGCCATGGCCTGTCTGGGGCTCTACGGTGTGGTGTCGTACGCGGTGACCGCCCGCAAGCGCGAGCTGAGTGTGCGGCTGGCGCTTGGCGCCACGCGCGGAAGCGTCTTGCGTCTCGTTCTCGGGCACGGAGCGCGGCTGGTGCTCGTCGGCATCACGGTCGGACTAATCTTGGCCTTCTTCGCGGTGCGCATTCTCGCAACGCTGCTCTACGGCGTGCAGCCCGGGGACCCTGGCACCTTCGCGATCGTTGGCGTCGGTCTCGCTGTCGTCGCGCTGGTGGCCACCCTCATCCCTTCACACCGTGCGACCCGCGTGGATCCGATCATCGCCATGCGGGCGGAGTGAGATCGCGAACGCGAGACTCAGATTTGGGAATAGCCAGTCGGCCGCAGGATGATGTCCGAGATCGCCGAGACGTTGTCACGATACTGAGCGTCTGCCGAGAGAGACTTCCACTCAGGATCGTTCGAGAAGGCAGCCCATGCCTTATCGCGCGCGGTCATATCGGCAAAGGTGACCATGTAGGTCAGGCTCGGCATTTGCGAACCGATCAGCGTCTCACCGAAGAAGACCGGCGTCAGCCCCGCTCGGCGAAAGATCGGCACCTCGCCGGCGTTGAACATCTTCAGCTTGTTGAGCGCGGCGCGATCGCTGTGACTTTCATATGTTCTCATCTCGTAGATCCGCGACGTCGCCGTGCCCGCGGCCGCCGAC
>DATBHD010000202.1:0-59031 GCA_036557635.1 Gemmatimonadaceae bacterium | reverse complement strand
GACTCACACCCAGCCACTCCACATGTCACTCTTCGCCCGAAAATCTCTCGCCGATCTGCGCGCCGAGTCGGAGCGCAGCCTCCTGCTTCGATCGCTCGGGCCGCTGAACCTAACGGCGCTCGGCATCGGATCGATCATCGGGACGGGCATCTTCGTCCTCACCGGCACGGCGGCGTCGCAGAACGCCGGGCCCTCCCTCGTGCTGTCGATGATCATCTCGGCGGTGGGCTGCGCCTTCGCCGGTCTGTGCTACGCCGAGTTCGCGGCGATGGTGCCGGTCGCGGGAAGCGCGTACACGTACGCGTACGCGACCGTCGGCGAGATCTTCGCCTGGATCATCGGCTGGGATCTCATTCTCGAATACGCGCTCAGTGCGTCGACGGTGGCCGTGGGGTGGTCCGGATATTTCGTGAGTCTGTGTCGCGATCTCGGCATCGCGATCCCGCCCGCGCTCACCGGCCCGCGCGGCGCCGTGATCACGCTCGCCGACGGCTCGCTCGTGCACGGCATCTTCAACGTGCCGGCGGCGTTCGTCGTGCTCCTCGTGTCGGCGTTGCTCGTCATCGGCATCCGGCAGTCGGCGGGAACGAACACCGCGCTCGTGCTCATCAAGTCGCTCGTGCTCGTGCTCTTCGTCGCCCTCTGTTGGTCGTACATCCGGCGTGAGAACCTCACGCCATTCATACCACCTAACGACGGCGGCTTCGGCCACTTTGGGTGGAGCGGCGTGCTGCGCGGGGCGGGCGTGATGTTCTTCGCGTACATCGGATTCGACGCCGTCTCGACGGCGGCGCAGGAGGCGAAGAATCCGCAGCGCGACATGCCGATCGGCATCCTGGGATCGCTCGCGATTTGTACCGTCATCTACATCGCCGTCGCGATCGTACTGCTCGGCATCGTGAGCTATCGAAAATTGAACGTCGCCGATCCGCTGGCGGTCGGCATCGATGCCACGGGATTGAAGTGGTTCAGCCCCATCATCAAGGTGAGCGCGCTCTTCGGTCTCTTCAGCACGATGCTCGTGCAGCTATTGGCCCAGACGCGAATCTTCTACTCGATGAGCCGCGACGGCCTGCTCCCGACGATGTTCGGCGTCGTGCATCCGCGATTTCGCACGCCGTATCTGAGCACGATCCTCACCGGCGTGATCATCTCCTTTGCCGCGGGGCTTCTGCCGATCGATCTGCTCGGGCAGCTCGTGAGTATCGGGACGCTGCTCGCTTTCGTGCTCGTGTGCATCGGAGTCGTTATGCTGCGACGCACGGCGCCGGAGCTCGAGCGCCCCTTTCGCACGCCGTTCGTGCCGACCGTGCCCGTGCTTGGCGCGGTAATTTGTCTCGCACAGATGGTCGGGCTCCCCATCCAGACGTGGATCCGCCTCCTGATCTGGCTCGTCACCGGTCTCGTGATCTACTTTGCTTATAGCCGGCGGCGAGCGTATGCGGTTCGGTTTGCGAGAGTAGAGACAGAACGCGCTGCGTGAACGAGGTCCGTCACTTCAAGCGGCGGCGAGGGATCTGCTTTTGGCCACGTCGAGTGAAAGCGTGAACACAGACGAACACGGACGAATCCACGGACCAACACGGACATCGGTTGTGTCTGCGTTGGTCCGTGCCGTGTCCGTGTCAGTCCGCGTTGTACGCTTCACGATGTGACCAAGACGGATGCCTCTGGGATCGATTATCAATCGCTAATGTCGCGAATCCTGATCGTCGAGGACAATCACGATCTCGCCCAAGGTCTCGCCAACAACCTCGAGATCGAAGGCTACGCGGTCGATGTCGTGCATGACGGAACGGAGGGACTGGCGCGCGCGCGCGCGACCCAGCCATCGCTCGTGATTCTCGATCTCGCGCTGCCAGGCCTCGACGGCTATCGCGTGCTCTCCGCGCTGCGCGCGGAAGGCAACGACGTCCCCGTCCTCATTCTCACGGCGCGCAGCGAGGAGGCGGACAAGGTGCGCGGCTTTCGCTACGGCGCCGACGACTACGTGACCAAGCCGTTCGGTCTCCTCGAGCTGCTCGGCCGAGTCAATGCATTGCTCCGCCGAGCCGGCGCGCCGGCGCGCGCGAGCGGCAACGGTCAGTCGTTAGGCGATCGCATTCGCTTCGGCGAGATCGAGGTGAGGCCGGGCACGCACGGTGTTTATCGGCGTGGCTTTCCCGTCACGCTGCGACCCAAGGAGTTCGAGCTCCTCATGGCGCTGCTGCGCCGCGGCGGCGAGATCGTTCCGCGTCTCGAGCTGTTACGCGACGTCTGGGGTTACGACGCCGACGTCGTGAGCCGCACGGTGGACACCCACGTCGCCGAGCTCCGGCGCAAGCTGGAAGACGATCCGGCTAATCCGCGCTACATCGTGACCGTTCGCAAGGCAGGATATCGTATTGCCATCGAGTGAACGAGTGGAGCGAAACAAGCTCCGGCAATTCGTCACGGCATTGTACCGCTTCGTCACCGCTCCGTGCGGCTCACGGAGAAGCCGCGCGAACGCGTGACTTCCCAACGACGGAACGGGTTCAACTGACAACGGAAAATGACGAGCGCGAACGTTCGCGCTGCGTCGTGGATTCGGTGTAGACCTGCGGCTTAGCTCGGCAGGCTATATCGATCTTGATCCGTCTCGCAGCCGCGTGCTCAGCAGCCCGCGCGGCGAATTACATCCTGGGGGGAAAGGGAGGCCCGCATGGCTTGGATTCGAAGGCTTGGCGTCAGCGCGATCGTGCTCGCTCCGATGTTCGCGGCGGCGCAACAGCCGACGGGAACTATCACTGGACGCGTGATCGATCGCAGCACGCAACAACCGGTCGTTGGCGCGACCATACGCGTCGTGGGAACGACCCGCGGCGCGCAAAGCGGCGACCAAGGGACATATCGCATCACTGGTGTCCCGGTCGGCGCCGTGCAGGTGCAGGCGCTCCGCATAGGCTACGCGTCGATTACGCGTCCGCTCACGATCGCCGCCGCGGGCAGCGAGACGCTCGACTTCACACTCGATCCCGCGGCGACGACGCTCGATGTCGTGCAGGTGACCGCGACCGGCCAGGAACAATCACGTCGCGAAAGCGGCGTGTCGACCGCCACGGTCAACGTGCCGGCCGAGGTGCCGCAGGCCGCTGTTTCGAATCTTCAAAACGTGCTGTCGTCGCGCGCCGCCGGCGTGGTCGTGCAGGAGGCGGGTGGTACGACGGGTTCGGCTGCACGCGTCCGCATCCGCGGGTCGAACAGCGTCTCGCTCTCGAACGATCCGCTCATCATCGTCGACGGCATTCGCGTCAACAATGACGAAGGCTCCGGTGCGAGCATCCTCGTCGGCGGCCAGGTGGCTTCGCGATTGAACGACATCAATCAGGAAGACATCGAGAACATCGAGATCATCAAAGGCCCGGCGGCGGCGGCGCTCTACGGTACGGCCGCGTCGAACGGCGTCATTCAGATCACGACCAAGCGCGGTCGCGCCGGAAGCACGAAGTGGAACGTTCATTCGGAAGCAGGCACGGTGAACGAGGTCACGAGCTATCCCGCGAACTACTGGACGCTCGACAACGCGGACTACGCGCCGGACACGCTCTTCCCGTGCACGCTCGATCTCCGGATCCGCGGCTTCTGCCCGGGTGAGCAGAAGCTCGTGTCGTACAATCCGCTCGAGCAGAACAGCCCCTTCATTCGCGGCTGGCGCACGCGCTACGGCGCTGACGTCGCCGGCGGCTCCGAGCTCGCGCAGTATTTCATCGGCGGCGACTTCAATCGCGAGCAGGGTGTGTACGCGATCAATCGCCTGCGCCAGATCTCGCTCCGCGGCAACGTGCACAGCCAACTCCGCGACAACTTCGATCTCTCGATCAACACTGGATACACGCAGAGTCGTCTGCGAATACCGCAGAACGACAACAACGTGCGCGGCATCATTCCGCAGGGATTGCTCGGCAACGCGATCGCGAACTACGCCGGCATGGGCGGCTTCGGGTTCGATACGCCGGCCGATATCTTCGCGATCAACACGCAGCAGAACGTCGATCGCTTCACCGGCTCGGCGCGTTCGCAGTGGCAGCCGCTCAGCTGGCTCTCGGCGATCGGTACCGCGGGCGTGGACTTCACCAATCGCATCGATCAGGAATTCATTCCGCCGGCGACGGCGGGCGGACCGACGAGTCAGTTCGCCGACGATCCGGTCGGCAAGCGAACCTCGAACCCGTTCCAGGAGTTCGTGTACACGGCGAACTTCGGCGTGACCGGCACGTTCAATCCGCGTTCCGATCTCCGGTCGGCGACCTCGACCGGCATACAGTGGGACGACGAGATCACCCGCGCCACCTTCGCCTTCGGTCAGAGCCTGCTCGCCGGAACGGGCTCGCTCAACGGCGCGACGGCGCTCTTCTCCGTCGGCGAGACCAACGTCGAGAACAAGACGTTAGGCGCCTACCTGCAGGAGCAGCTGTCGTGGCGCGAGAAGCTGTTCGTCACTGGCGCGCTGCGCGGCGACAAGAACAGCGCCTTCGGTCAGGACTTCCGCAAGATCATCTATCCGGCGGCAAGCGTGTCGTGGGTGCTGGGCGAGGAGAGTTTCTTCCCGCGCCAGGACTATCTCTCGTCGCTGCGTCTCCGCACGGCGTACGGTGAGAGCGGCCAGCGTCCGAACTTCCGGAGCGCGGTGCGCTTCCTCACGCCGGCCGCGGTCGGCATTCGCCAGGGCAATCAAGAGCAGAACGTCGCCGCGTTCTTCGTCGGCGGCATCGGGAACGTGCACCTCAAGCCCGAGCTCTCGAAGGAGTACGAGCTCGGGTTCGACGCCGGCTTCTGGCACGACCGGATCGGCACCGAGGTGACGTACTACAGCAAGCACACGACGGACGCGATCGTCGCGCGGCCGATCCCACCGTCCGACGGCGAGGCGACGGCCCGGCTGGAGAACCTCGGCAGCGTGAAGAACGCGGGTCTCGAGTACTCCGTGAACGCACAGTTGTTCGACTATCGCGGCATCGCCGGCTCGCTGTTGCTGAACGGCAGCACCAATGCCAACAAGCTGCTCAGCCTCGGCGCGGGCATTCCGCCGATCTTGTTTGGCGCGGATAACGGCATCCAGCGACACCAGGCCGGCTACCCGTTAGGCGGCTACTGGGCGGTGCCGATCGTGAGCTTCGCCGACAAGAACGGCGACGGCATCATCAGCCGCACGAACTGTCCAACGAACAACGGCACCGCGAACCCCCAGGGTGCGGGGCTGCCCGCGTGCGAGGTGACACTTGGCGACACGGCGCAGTTCCAGGGTGCCTCGCCCTTCCCGACGCACGAGCTGGCGTTCACGCCGCAGCTCACGTTCTTCAAGAACGTCACCGTCCGCGCGCTGTTCGATCACCGTGGTGGTCAGAAGTTGCTCAACTTCACGGACCGTTTCCGCGATGTCAGCTTCGGCAACTCGTTCGCCGCGAACAGCAAGGACGCGCCGCTCAAGGACCAGGCGCGCTACATCGCCGGTCTCATGGGAACGGACGTCGGTTACATCGAGGACGCGTCGTTCACGAAGTTCCGCGAGCTCTCGGTGGCCTTCGCCGTGCCGGCGCGGTACGTCTCGCGCTGGGGCTTCAACGGCGCCACGCTCACGCTGGCCGGTCGGAACCTGCATACGTGGACCAACTACACGGGGCTCGATCCGGAGATCAACGAGAACGGCGGTACCAACTTCAGCACCGACGAGTTCCTGAGCCAGCCGCAAGTGCGGTATTACACGATCCGACTCGACCTCGGGTGGTAATGCGCCGCCCCGACATCACCCGCGAATCATGAGGTTTATCTGATGCTAAATCGACTCGTGCGGCGCACCGGCGTGCGAAGGGCAACCTTCGCCGCCGCAGCGCTGCTCCTCTCGGCCTGCTCCGTGGACAAGGTGCTCGAGGTGCCGGATCCGGACGTCTCGCGCCCGGACGTCCTCAACGGCAAGGCCAGCCTGCCGATTCTGCTCGCTGGCGCGGTCGGCGACTTCCAGGTCGCCTTCGCCGGCACCGGCGGCAACACCGGATTGGAGGGCCTCGTCAACATGACGGGACTCTTCACCGATGAATTCTCCTTCACCGAAACGTTCCCGACGCGTGTCCAGGTCGACAAGCGATCCATCGATCGAAACAACGCGACGATGGTGGCCATCTACTTCACCGTCCAGCGCGCCCGGCAATCGGCGTATCGCGCCGAAAGCTCGTACGCCAAGCTCGCGGCGACGGACACAGGTTACGCCGAAGCGCTCAGCCTCGAGGGATATTCCTTCCTCATGCTTGCGGAGAGCTACTGCTCCGGCGTTCCGATCACGAAGACCGACGCGAGCGGCAACATCATTCCCGGACAGCCACTCACGACCCAGCAGCTGCTCGACAGCGCCATCAACCGGTTCTCGATGGCGCTCGACGTCGCGAACACGAGCGGCAGCTCGTTCCTCGCGAACCTGGCGAATGTCGGGCAAGCGCGGGCGTTGCTCTTCAAGAACAACAGCAACCTCGCGGCCGCGGCGGCACTCGTCGCGAGCGTGCCGGCCGACTTCCAGTACACCATTTTCTCGAGCAGCAACACCGACCGTCAGAACAACGGCGTGTTCGAGCTGCAGTGGCTCGAGGGCCGCTGGGCGCAGGCGAACCACGAGGGAACGAACGGCCTGTTGTACCGCAGCGGCGATCCGCGAACTCCGTTCGCCGACCTCGGACTCGGCTTCGACAACGCGCGTGAGCTGTTCGCTTCGTTGAAGTATCCGAGTCGTGACGCGAGTACCGTCCTCGCGAGTTACACCGAAGCACAGCTGATCATCGCCGAGTCGCAACTCGCGACCAACTACGCCGGCGCCAATGGCACGCTCGCGATTCTCAACGCGCTGCGCGCCGATGCCGGCATGGCGCCGTTGGCCGCCGCCGCGACACCGGCGGCGCAACTCGCGCAGCTGTTCAGTGAGCGGGCCTTCTGGCTCTACCTCACCGATCACCGGTTAGGCGACCTGCGTCGTCTCGCGCGCGCCACCGCGAACGGCGGCTACGGCCTCGGCTCCGAGGCCGTGTTCCCGACGGGTACGTACACCGGTCGTGGCGGTGGCGTGTACGGACCGGACGTGAACTTCCCGATTCCCATCGAGGAAGCGAACTCCAACCCGAACGCGCCGCAGTGCCTGGATCGTCTCCCGTAGCAGCGAACTGAACGTCGTAGGACACGAAGCTCCTTCCGCGAGGAAGGAGCTTCGTTTTTGTCCCATCCCGCTATTCTTGTGGCGTGAGCGCCTCTTCCGCGCCCGAGCACCAGCGATCGCGTCCCCCCGGCCGACTCGAGCTAGTCGTTAGGTCGACGACCGAGCGTCCGGCGATTCTCGCCGGCCTGCGCGCCGCGGTGGCGACGATGATTCCCCTGCTCGTCGCGCAGCTCGTGCACTCGTCAGGCGGCACGTGGGAGAGCCTCGGCGGCTTCAGCGCGACCATCGCCGATCGGGGCGGTACATACAGGATTCGCGCGCTGACCATGAGTGCCTTCGCGGTCGGCGGTGCGATTTCCGTCGTCGTCGCCGCGCTCGTCGGCGCGCACATGGCGCTCGCCGTCACCGTCACCTTCCTCATCGTCGGCGCGCTGAGTCTCGCGCGGGAGTTCGGCGTGGGTCCCGGTGGCGTGGGCACGAGCATCGCCGTCGCCTACGCGATCTCTCTCTCGGCGCCGGCGCCGGGGCTGCACGACGCTCTGATGCGCGGCGCGTATCTCCTTGCCGGCAGCGCATGGGCGATGGTGTTGGCGCTGGTCTTCTGGCCGGTTCGACCGTATCGTCCGCTCCGTCTCGCGACGGCGCGCGCCTATCGCGAGCTGGCCGCGCATGCCGAGATGGTCGCCAGCGTCGCCGGTCGCGAGCCTAACGACGCGGAGCGCGACGAGCTGCAGCGGCAAAGGCGGCTCGTCCGCGAATCGATCGAAGCAGCGCGATCCGTCGTCGGCGTCGCCCGCCGTGGCGCGCAGGGCGAAGCGCGGCGCGGCGCGCAATTGCTGCTCCTCGCTCAGGGCGTCGATCTGCTGTTCGGGACGCTCATCGCCATCAGCGAGCTGCTCGAGAATTCGCCGGAGCTGCACGCCCCCGCGCCATCTCGAGACGCCGCGAGCGCGCTCGCGCATTTCGCGGCGTCCGCGCGGCGCATCGCGACCACGATCGCCACCGAACCACACGCGCCGCGGGCCACCGGGCCAGCGGCGCCGGAGGTCGCCGGCGACACGCACGCGACGCGCCTCCTGCGGCGACTCGCCGAAAACACGACCGTGCTCGCGGCCAACGCTGACGCACTCGAAACGGGACGTCCCGCGACCGTTCCGTCGGCGCTCGCGCTGCTGACGATCGTCGACGACAGGCGACCAGTACTCGAGACGTTGCGCGCCACGTTCACGGTGGATTCGCTCGCGATGCGGCACGCGCTGCGCGTAGCGATCGTCACCGCGATCGCCGTTCTCGCGACGCAATTCCTGCCTCTCGCGCGGGGTTATTGGGTCACCATCACGGTGATCATCATCCTTCAGCCCTACGGCGGAGCCACTCTGCTCAAGGCCCTTCAACGCGTGCTCGGCACCGTCACGGGTGCTTTGCTCACCGTCGCGCTGGTCGCTGTCGTGCGCGATCCACGTGGCTTGCTCGTCGCGGTCTTTCTCTTCGCGATGGTCTCGGTGGCGTATCTGCGTGTGAACTATCTGATCTATTCGATTTTTCTCACGCCGACGTTCGTCCTGTTGGCCGAGATGAGTGCCGGTGATTGGCATCTGGCCGAGGTGCGTGCGCTCGATACGTTCATTGGTGGCGCGTTAGGCCTGGCCGGCTCGTTGTTCCTGTGGCCCACGCCGGAGCGCGACCGCTTCCATGAATTGGCTGCCGCGGCGCTGCGAGCGGCGGCGGCGCACGTGAGCCTCGTCGCTGATGTCTGGAACCGGCGGGATGACGAGACGAGCGCCGCTCTCGCCGCCGCGCGGCGCGAGGCGGCGCTCGCGACGACGAACGCCGAAGCGTCCTTCGAGCGCCTGATCGTGGAATCGGCGAGCCGGCGGCACGAGCTCGAGCCGGGAACGACGCTGCTCACCTTCATACGACGCCTCATCGCCACCGACATCGCATTGGGCAGCCTTCGCCACTCCGCCGAAGCCGCCGACATGTCAGCGGACGTCGCGCGCCTCGCCGGATACCTAACGAGCGTCCTCGCGTGCATCGCCGACGCGATTGCCGAGCGGCGAGCGCCGCCTCCCTGCGAGCCGTTCCCCCCGCCGGCGAGCGCCGCGCCGATCAGCGCGTCGACCCCGCCCCAGATCACTCGCGCGCTCCAGCAGCTCGAGATCATCCACGCGGCCGCGGTCCGACTCGCCGCGCCTTGACCGAACGCCGCGCGTGCCTGCAACGTTCCGCACCCACTTTCACAGGACAATTGCAATCTCCAAGGCAACACGCATGCGCGCCGCCGTCATCACGCGGCCCGGCGGTCCCGATGTGCTCGCGACGCGGGACGTAGCTCGTCTCGAGCCGCTCGCGGGCGAAGTGCTCGTTCGAGTGCGCGCCAGCGGGCTCAATCGCGCCGATCTGCTGCAGCGCGAGGGACGTTACCCCGCGCCACCAGGGTGGCCGGCCGACATCCCCGGGATGGAGGTCGCGGGCGAGGTCGAGTCCTGCGGCGGTGGCGTGTCGCTCTGGAAAAAGGGCGATCGCGTCTTCGGCATCGTCGGTGGGGGAGGGAACGCGGAGTTTGTCGTCACGCACGAGCGCGCGTTGGCCGCGATCCCGACGAATCTTTCCTGGACCGACGCCGCGGCGGTGCCGGAAGCATTCATCACCGCGCACGATGCTCTCATCACGCAAGCGGAGGTGCGGCTCTCCGAGCGCGTGCTCATTCACGCCGTCGGGAGCGGCGTCGGGCTCGCGGCGCTGCAGCTTGCGCGCGCCGCCGGCGCGGAGCCTTTCGGCGACGCGCGCACCGCGGACAAGGTCGAGCGTGCGCGCTCCTTCGGTCTCGCGAAGGGCATCACCGTCGGTGACGATCTTGGCGTCATCGCCAAGCGCGTGCAGGAGTGGACGAACGGTTCCGGCGTCGACATCGTGCTCGATCTCGTCGGCGGTCCATACACCGCGGCGAGCGTCGCCGCCTGCGCGCCGAAGGGACGCATCATCCTCATCGGCACGATGGCGGGACGCGAGACGTCGCTCCCCCTCGGAGCGATCCTCGGCAAGCGCCTGACGTTGCGCGGCACGGTGTTGCGCGCCCGTCCGCTCGAGGAGAGGATCGCCGCGACGCGCGCCTTCGCGGCGCAGGTGGTCCCCCTGCTCGCGAGCGGCGTCGTCAGGCCGGCCGTGGATCGCGTGTTTCCTTTGGATGACATCGCGGATGCGCATCGCCACCTGGAGAGCAATGCCACATTCGGCAAGGTGGTGTTGACTCATGAACGGTAAGCGCGAGCCTCGGCATCGCGACCGATGCGCGGGAGAATCACGGACCAATCCGCGCAAATCCGAGCAATCCGTGATTGATGGTTTTCACGGCAGCGATCTCGATTCGCGAACAAGAGCAGGTTCCTCGCTTCGCTCGGAATGACAAGCAACCCTCCCTCTCCGTTTACAATGTTCTCACGTCGAGTACTACTTGCTTTACTCGTCCCGGCGACGATCCGCGCGCAAGCGAGATCCGCGTCGACGGCACCAATCGACTCTTCGCGCTACGAGCGCACCGCTCCCGAGCTCCGCGCTCTGCGCTGGCGACTCGTCGGTCCATTCCGCGGCGGGCGCGCCGTCGCCGTCACCGGCGATCCGCGCAACCCGCGCGTCTTCTACTTCGGTGCCGTCGATGGCGGCGTCTGGAAATCCACGAACGCCGGCCAGAGTTGGGCGAACGTCACCGACGGGAAGTCCAACATCGCGTCGGTCGGGGCGATCGCCGTCGCGGCGAGCGATCCGAACGTCGTGTACGTCGGCGGCGGCGAGTCGGACTTTAGAGAAGACTATACCTACGGCGATGGCATCGATCGCTCCACCGATGGCGGCCGCACCTGGACGCACCTCGGCCTCGATGACGCGCGCCACATCGCGCGCATCGTCGTCGATCCGCGAGACGCGGACGCCGTGTACGTCGCGGCGATGGGACACGGCGCCGGCCCGAACCCGACGCGCGGCGTCTTCCGGTCGCGCGACGGCGGTCGCAGCTGGCAGAAAGTGCTCTTCGTCGACGACTCCACCGGCGCCATCGACCTCACGATGGACCCGGGCAACCCGCGCATTCTGTACGCGGCGCTCTGGCGCATGCAGCGACACCCGTGGGGCTTCACCGCCGGCGCGGGTCGGAGCGGCCTCTGGAAATCCACGGACGCCGGCGACCACTGGACGGAGCTGACGTTCAACGAAGGGATGCCGCACGGCCCGATCGGGCGCATCGGCGTCGCCGTGTCGCCCGCCGACCCCGAGCGACTCTATGCGACCATCGAAACGCCGCCCGAAGACTCGAGCGGCGGGATCTTTCGCTCCGACGACGGCGGCCGCACGTGGCAGCGGACGAGCGGCGATCAGCGCTGGATGGTGCGACCCTGGTACTACTCCGTCGTCCGCGCCGATCCGAGCGATGCGAACACGATGTACGTGATGAATCTCTCGACGTGGAGGTCGATCGACGGCGGACATACCTTCACGCGTGTCCGGCTGCCGCACGGCGACACGCACGATCTCTGGATCGACCCCAAGGATTCGCAAAGACTCATCAGCGGCAACGACGGTGGCGCCACGGTCAGCATCGACGGCGGCGAAAGCTGGTCGAGCATCATGAACCAGCCGACCGCGCAGTTCTATCATGTCACCACCGACGACCAGTTCCCGTATCGGATTTACGGCGCGCAGCAGGACAACACGACCGTGTCGATCGCCAGCCGCTCCGACGACGGCGCGATCTCGCTCGTCGACTGGTCTCCGGTGGGCGGCGGCGAATCGGGCTACATCGCCCCCAAGCCCGGCGACCCTTACACTGTCATCGCCGGGACCTACACCGGGACGCTCACGCGCCTCGACGTCCGCACCAAGCACGTCAAGGACATCAGCGTCGGCCTCAACAACTACGATGGATGGCCGTCCTCGCGTGTGCCGAATCGCTTTCAGTGGACCTTTCCAATCCTCTACTCGCGCCACCAGCCTAACGAACTGTTCGTCGCCGCCAATCGCGTCTTTCGGTCGACCAACGACGGCGACAGCTGGGAGGCGGTGAGCCCCGATCTCACCCTGCACGACCCGGCGACGATGGGGCCGGTCGGCGGAGCGGTGACCCACGACATGACCGGCACCGAATGGTATGCAACGGTTTTCGCGCTCGCCGAGTCGCCGCTCACCGCCGGCGTGCTCTGGGCCGGATCTGACGACGGTCTCATTCACGTCACGCGCGACAATGGCAAGACGTGGACGAACGTCACCCCGCGCGACATGGCGCACTTCACCCGCGTCTCGATCATCGAGCCGTCGCATTACGACGCCGGAACGGCGTACGTCGCCGCGAACCGCTATCAGCTCGACGATCTCCGTCCCTACCTCTGGAAGACGACCGACTACGGCCGCAGCTGGACTCGCCTCGACGCCGGCATTCCCGCCGGCGCGTACACGCGCACCGTGCGCGAGGATCCCGTTAGGCACGGGCTGCTCTACGTCGGCACCGAAACCGGAGTCTGGTATTCGCTCGACGACGGCGCCCATTGGCGATCGCTCCAGCTCAACCTCCCGCGCTCCTCGGTGCGCGACCTGCACGTCCATGGAAGCGATCTCATTGCGGCCACGCACGGCCGCGCCTTCTGGGTCATCGACGACGTGACGCCGTTGCGCCAGATGACCGACGCCGTGCGGGCCGAAGCGGTGCACCTCTTCGCGCCCGATACCGCGATTCGCTTCGGCGGCGGCAGCCGGCACGCCGAGGACGAGGGGGAGAATCCCCCCTGTTGCCTAACGGTCAATTACTGGCTGCGCCAGCGCGTTTCGCCGCCGGTCACGCTCGAGTTCCGCGACGCCGCCGGCAAGACAATTCGGACCTTCACGAGCGCCGGCGCGACGCACGACAGCACGACGCGTGATTCCACCAGGGCGCACACCGCGCCCCGCGACACGCTCGCCGAGAAGCCGCGCGGCTCGCGCCCGATGGCCGATGACACTCTGGCCTTTCAGCCGGCGGACTCGGTCGTTTCCGCCCGCGCTGGCCTCAATCGCTTCGTCTGGAATCTCCGCTATCCGCCGACGCGGGAAGTGCGCGGCGTCGTCAACGACGAAGGGTCGACGTCCGGCCCCGTCGTCGCGCCCGGCTCCTACACCATCCGCCTAACGGTCGACGGCCGTTCGTACGACCAGCGCGCCGTCGTCAGCCCCGACCCGCGCATGCGCGCAACGCAAGCCGATTATGACGCCCAGGTCGCGCTCGCCCTCCAGGTTCAGCAAACGACAAACGCGCTGTCCGATGCCGTCGCGCGCATCCTCGACCTCGAGCAGCAGCTCGACGAGCGCGTCGGTCACTCGCAGAAGCAGACCTACGCCGTGCGACTCGGCGCCGCCGCGACGCCGCTGCGCCAGAAGCTCGAGACGATTCGCGATTCGCTCGTCGAGATTCACTCCCACGTCGACCAGATCACGCTCCACTATCCGATTCGCCTGTACAACATGCTGCTCTCACTCGCCGACATGGTCCAGAGCGCCGAAGGCGCGCCGACGAAGCAGGAAGGCGATGTCTATCGCGACGTCGCCGCCCAGGTCGAGCGGCAGATCGCGCAGCTCCGCTCGCTCGAGACGAACGACGTCGTTGCGTTCAATCGGATGATGCGCGAGCTCGACGTGCCGGCGGTCGTGACCGGGAAGTAGACTGTCATCCCGAGTCGCGGTCTCTCTCGCTTGCCCGCGTGAATAACCTTCCTGCATGACGATCTCCAACGATCTGCTCTTCGGTGGGCCACCACTGGCCGACCCCGTCGACGATGCCGATCACGTCCGCGGCGCGTCATCCTCACTCGTCACCCTCGTCGAGTACGCCGACTTCGAGTGCCTCAACTGCGCGCGCGCCTTCCCGATCGTCGTTAGGTATCTCGACGAGTTCCGCGGCACGCTGCGTCTCGTCTTCAGACACTATCCCCTCACCTGGGAGCATCCGAGCTCGTCCCTCGCGGCCCGTGCCGCCGAGGCGGCCGCGCGTCAGGGCAGGTTCTGGGAGATGCACGACGAGCTCTTTCGCAACCCCGGCATGCTGCATCGCGAGGCGCTCCCCGCCCACGCCGCCTCGGCCGGCCTCGATATCGTGCGCTTCGCTGAAGACCTCGAGGACCCGTCGCTCATCGCGCGCGTCCAACGCGACCTCGACAGCGGCAAACGAAGCGCGGTCGGCGCGACTCCTACCTTCTTCGTCGACGGCGCCCGATACGTGAATTCGCGGAACATCGAGGGACTTCGCGACGCCATCTTCGAGACCGCCATGCGCAATACGCAGCGACTTCTGGATCCGGAGCCGGGCGACAGGGCCT
The DNA here is from genome assembly GCA_036557635.1 of Gemmatimonadaceae bacterium. Taxonomy (GTDB): domain Bacteria; phylum Gemmatimonadota; class Gemmatimonadetes; order Gemmatimonadales; family Gemmatimonadaceae; genus AG2. Next base: position 44,541 of record DATBHD010000202.1, on the reverse strand, counting down.
GACGCGCTGGTCTTGGGCACACTGGACGCGCCCTGCGCCCGCGCCCCCACTCCACGCGCAACGCGGTACGCACTCGCGCGTCTCTATTGCGCTCGCAGCGTCGCGAGTCAATTTTCACCCCTGCCGCATCCCGCCGTGAAGACGTCGCGCCCCCGCCTTTTCTGGCCGTCCCTTCCCTCCCCCTCCCCCCTCCTGGCAGTACCGCAGCAAGGCGTACCCACCTCCGTCGACGCAGCCCACATGACTCGCTCTCCCGTGGAGCGAGAGACCGAAAGTCTCCATCCGCCCACGGATGCGCTCGCTGGCAACGCGGTCGGCCTCAGCGAAGCGCGCTACCGCACCCTGATTCAGGCGATCTCTCAGATCGTCTGGACACGGTCGCCCTCCGGCGAGTTCGCCGAGCGGCAGACGGCGTGGGAGGAGTTCACTGGGCAGACAGCCGACGAGTATCTGGGCTGGGGCTGGCTCGACGTCGTGCTGGAGGAGGATCGTCTGCGCGTGAAGCAGAATTGGCGGCGCGCCGTCGAGGCGGCGTCTCCGTATTACGCCGAGTATCGCCTCCGTTCACGTGACGGAGTGTATCGGTGGGTCGCCGTGCGGGCGGCGCCGGTCCTCGAGGCCGACGGCAGCGTCCGCGAGTGGATTGGCACCCACAGCGACATCGACGCCTCGAAGCGCGCCTACGAAGAGCGCGCCCGACTGTTCGAGTCCGAGCGCGCGGCGCGCCTCGCCGCCGAACGAGCCATGAATCGCCTGCGATCGGCGTGGAGCGTCGCCGACGCCGCGAGCGCCGAGGCGAGCCTCGATGACATGCTGCATACGCTCTCCGAAGGCCTGCGCGTCGCGCTCCAGGCGGACGAGGCGACCGTCCTCCTGCTCGACGTCGCTACCTCGGAGCTCGTTGTCCGTGCCTCCGTCGGCATCGAACGCGATGTCTCGCAGGAGACACGCTTGCGCCTCGGCGAAGGGTTCTCGGGACGCGTCGCGCTGGCGCGATCGCCGGTGGTCGTACCGGACATCGCCGCCCTCGACACGGGCAACGGCTTCCTGCGCGAGCGCCTAACGTCTCTCATCGGCGCGCCACTGCGCGCGTCCGGGCGCCTCGTCGGCGTCATCCACGCCGGCACCGTCGACGCGCGTGAGTTCAACGAGGAAGACGTGATTCTCCTCCAGCTCATCGCCGACCGCGTCGCCCATGCCATCGACCGCGCACGGATTCTCGACGCCGAGCGCTCGGCGCGCGCCGAAGCCGAGCTGGCGAATCGCGCGAAGATGGAGTTCCTCGCGATGATCTCGCACGAGCTGCGCACGCCGCTCAACGCCATCGCCGGCTACGCCGAGCTGTTGGCGATCGGCCTGCGTGGGCCGCTCACCGAAGCGCAGCTCGCCGACGTGCAGGCGATTCACCGCAACGAGCGCCACCTCCTGTCGCTCATTGAGGAAGTTCTCACTTTCGCCAAGCTCGACGCCGGACGCATTCGCCTCGATCCCGAGGACGTGCGCGTCTCCGCGGCGCTGGCGTCGATGGCCGATCTCATCGCGCCGCAGGTGGAGCAAAAGCAGCTGCGCTACCAGCTCGAGCCCGTCGATCCGTCGCTCGCCGTGTACGCTGACGTCGAGAAACTCCAGCAGATCGTCGTCAACCTGCTCTCCAACGCGGTGAAGTTCACGCCGGCTGGCGGCTGCATCCGCGTTGCCGCGCATGCGCTGCCGCGCGAGACGAACCTGGTCGAGATCCGCGTCCGCGATACCGGCATCGGCATCCCGGCCGACAAGCTCGAGGCCATCTTCGAGCCCTTCGTGCAGCTCGACGGAGGTCTGACGCGCACGTCGCAGGGCACCGGACTCGGACTCGCGATCAGTCGCGACCTTGCGCGCGCCATGCATGGCGACTTGGTCGTGCACAGCGAGGAAGGGGAGGGCACGGAATTCGTGCTCACACTCCCCCGCGGTCAGCTCCTGCGCCCCGTCGGCTCGTACCAACAGGCCTGACACTGGTGGTTGGGCAGGACTTACCAGGCACCAACCACCAGACACCAGTACCAATCACCACCCACCTTCGTACTCAGAGCGAATTCAGGAACTTGATAAGCGCCGCGCGCTGTGATGACGACATCCGCTTCACCGCTTCGCGTGCTCGCGTGGCCTCGCCGCCGTGCCAGAGCACTGCTTCGAGCAGATCTCTCGCTCGGCCATCGTGTATGAAGTTCGTATGACCGTTCACTGCCTCAACGAGTCCGATCCCCCACAGCGGAGCCGTACGCCACTCCCGGCCATTCGCGCCGAAGTCCGGGCGATTGTCGGCGAGCGCCGGCCCCATGTCGTGCACGAGCAGATCCGTGTACGGATGGATCGTCTGGTTTGAGACCTCCGGAATGCCTGGCATGTTGCCGGTCGTGAGCGTTTGCACATGACAGCCGCCGCACCCGGCCGCGGCGAACAGTGCTTCACCGCGCTGTACGTCGTCGTCTCTGACGTTGCGCCTCGCCGGAACGGCGAGTGACTGCGTGTAGAACGTCACCGCGGCGACGGTTTCGTCGTCGACCTCCGGCGCGTGAGGCTCGCATCCGGGACGATCGCCCTCGCAGGATTCGGCGGGGAACAACGAGGACGTGATGCCCATGTCGCCGTTGTACGCGCCGGCGTCCTGCTGGTGCAGACTCGGCACTTCAGCCTTCCATCCGAATCGCCCAATCGCGTACTGCTGCTGAACGACGTCCCACGCGATGTTCAGACGCCCCGAGATACCGTCATGGTCTCTGTCGAACGGATCGGCGAGCTGGCGCAGCTTGTCCGCCGGGACCGCCTCGAGCAGGCCGAGACCGAACACCGCCGGCGCCGTGCGTGGGGAGAACAACAGACGGCGCGGCAGCGGCTCGTACGGATTACTGAACTTGTAATGCGGCACGCGTAGCGAGTACCTGCGCCCATCGGCGAATGTGCTCGTCGACTCGGCGTACGTGATCGACGCCACCACCTCGGCCTGGAAGCCGGGAATGGCGCGCAGTTGGAGTTGACCGCCGAATCCCGGCGCACCGACCGGTCCGCCGTGCGGATCGGTGCCGGGAACGCTCCCGCGGAACAGCATCGACTCGAAGGCCTCACCCGGCAGCGGTGGTCGTCCGCGGCCGTCACCGACGTGACAGCCTTCGCACGACGTGTTGTCGAAGACCGGGCCGAGGCCGCCATTGACGGTCGCCGGCCCCGGGACGAATGCGGCCTCGAAGGCCTCATCACCCTCGTTATGCAGCGCGAGGTGATCGGCACTGAGGTTCGGCGCGGGGTGCCCGAAGGCTTCCGCCGTGACATCGAAGATCGTCGTCGCTCCGCCGGCGAGCGGGAACCGGCTGTTGCGGTCGGTCGACGACAGCGTCGCCTCGACCAGTGAGTCCTTCGGCGTTAGGCTTACCGGTGGTGCGGTGGGGGTTCGCGGGTTGTCGCTGCAAGCGAGCGCGGCGGCAAGAACGACGAACACGGACGTGCGGAGAGACACACGTGGCATAGGGGGGCCCTCGCGTTAGGGTGCGGGGCACCGTCGCCCACTCATAATGACGGATGCGGTTCAGCGGTTGATCCCACGCTGCCGTCCGTCGAGTGCGGTCGAGCGTCCGATCGACGCTCTGAGGTTAAATCGCGCGCAGCAATTGTCAGTGACAATGGTCACACGCGATGACCGCCGTTACTCAGCCTAATTTTGTCATGACAATCGGCGCTAATGCCCAACGCTTTCCTTGCCGAGCAATCCATCCATGAACGGCTTGCCGATACATTGGTAAAACGTCTTGTCGCCGCATAACGATTCGGCCTGCCGCTCGACGTAGTTCCGAACCTTCGTCGGATAATTGCGGCAGTTTGGCGTGTTCGTGCCGCGCACGCAGCCGTTGTACCGCAGCAAGCCCTTCTGTACGTCGCTCGGCGTGACCTGCGCGCCCGTGCGCTTGATGTACTCGGCGAGGATGTAGACGCCGTACTTCAGGTTCGTCGAGTCGGACGCGAGATCGGTGCCGAGCTTGTCGCCTAACGCCTTGAGCCAAATCTTCGGATAGACCTGCATCAACCCGATCGCGCCGACGTTCGACAGCGCGTTGCTGACGAAGAGCGCGTTCTCCGTCAGCATGACACCAAAAATCACCGCCGGCGGAATGCCGCGCGCATACGCCTCACGCACCGCGTAGTACGCGATCGAATCGGCGCGCGCCGCCGACATGCGTCCGGTGCGCAACAAATCGGCGGCGAACGCCGCGCTGTCCGCGGCGAATTGCGGTGACGCGAGCCGAGCGGCCAGCTTCCCGGTGTCGGGTGGTGGCGTCGTCGGCGGCAGCAGCGGCTTCGTGATCGGCGCCCGTCTCGCGAGACTCTCCGCGAGCGTCGGCTGTCCCGCGAAGATCGGCCGCGCGCGCTGCACGCAATAGACGATCGCCGCGACCAACACGAGAATGACGCCGACGTCGCCGAGGAGCGCCAGCAGTCGCCGCTTGCGCGCGCTGACCGCCGTGCCGCGCCGTCCCGCCGCCCGCTCGTGTCGCCGGTCCCTCCGCGTCCGACGCTCGCCCTCGTCCTCGATAGGCATCGCCGAGCGTTCGGTCTCGATCGGAGGGAGTTCGGCTCCTGACATACTGCCACGCATTGCAACTCGTACACCAATTGGCGAACACGGCAGTGAGAGGCACTCCGCGTTACGCGCAGATCGCATCGACGCGGTCTGTGCCGTCTTTATGCGGTCTCCGCCATTCGAGTCGTAGAGATGGCAAATGCCGCCCCGATCAACGCCGCATGCGTCAGCCCGAGCGGAAAATTGCCGAGCTGCGATCCGTCCGCGCCGATGTCCTCGGCGAACAGGCCCAGATGATTGGCCCGGGCGAGCAGTTGGCGCATCGTGGCGCGCGCCTTCTCCATCTCACCGCCCCGCGCGAGGCACTCGGCGTACCAAAACGAACATGCCGTGAACGCGGGAGCCGTTAGGCTTCCAGCCTCCGTGTCCATCCCCGTCATGTCGTACCGCCTGACGAGACCGTCGCGGACGAGGCGCGTCTCGACGACGCGAAGCGTCGAGCGCCACCGTTGATCGGAGACGGGAATGAAACCAACGAGCGGCATGACCAGGCAGGCGGCGTCCACGGAGGCGGACCCCTTGCTTCCGACGAAGGCGCCGATCCGCGCATTCCAGAAATTGTCGTGGACGTCGCCGCGGATCGCGTCGCGCGTTGCGCGCCACGCCTCACGCGGCGCCTCGAATCCGCGGCGGCCGGCAAGACGCAGCGCTCGATCGACCGCGACCCAGCACATTACGCGCGAGTACAGAAACTCCTGTCCGCTGCCGCGCACCTCCCAGATGCCTTGATCCGCGCGCTGCCAATTGCGGCAGACCCAATCCGTCAATGCGACGACATGGCGCCAGAGCGCCCGCGGCGTCGGCTCGTTATGCACGTCGCGCAGGTACAGCGCGTCGATCAGCTCACCATGGATGTCGAGCTGCAACTGCTCGAACGCCGCGTTGCCGATCCGCACCGGACGCGATCCGCGGTGGCCTTCCAGATGATCGAGCGTCGTCTCCGTCAGCGTGCGGCGTCCGTCGATACCATAAAAGCTCTGCAGCTCGCCGGGGTGGCGCGCGTCCTCGCAGCGCGCGACTGCCCAGCGCGTGAACGCGTTGCTCGGGTCGCGCATGCCGAGCCTGACGAACGCGTAGGCGATGAACGACGCGTCGCGAATCCAGGCATACCGAAAATCCCAGTTGCGCGCGCCGCCGATCTGCTCCGGGAGGCCGAACGTCGGCGCGGCGACGATCGCTCCGCTGCACCGGCTCTGCAACAGCTTCAGAACGAGCGCCGACCGCCGGACGGCCGAGCGCCACTGCCCGTCATAACGCGCCGGCGCGATCCAGCGGCGCCAGAACACGATCGTTCGGCGCAGCGCGCGGGCCGCCCAACGCGCGTCGAGTGCGTCCGCCCCCCTTCCGCTGACGCGCCCCTGAACGTGCTCCAGCACGAAGCACGCACGATGACGCGCCTCGACGTCAAAAACGGCTTCGGCCCCGCGCCCGCCATCGATGAGCGTCAATGGCACGCTCGACGTCAGGTGGAGCTGGATGCCAGCGCCGGTGAAGGTGGCTCCGCTCGGAGTAAGTTCGGCGACCGGCGAGACGCGGCCGTAGTCGAAGCGCGGCATGCACCGCATGCGCAGCCGCCCCCGCCCCCGCCCCCGCCACCCGCGAGGCGCCGCACGCACCATGCGTACGATGCGCGTCGTCGATGGCGCGCGATCCACCGGCATGAAGTCCACCAGCTCGACGTCGCCATCCTTCGTGGCGAAACGCGTCACGAGGACATTCGTGTCGCGTACGTATCGCTGCTCCCCGCCCACCGCGCCTTCGACCGGTGCGATCGCGAACGCACCGCCGCGCTCGGCGTCCAGCAGCGCCGCGAACACCGTCGGCGAATCGAATTCAGGAAGGCAGAGAAAGTCGAGCGTGCCGTCGAGCGCGACGAGGGCCGCCGTCCGCGAGTCGCCGATGACGCCATGATCGGCGATCGGGGCATACCGCTCGCCGCGCGCCGATGGACCGGGCGTCAATCCGTCCATCGGCGACGCGCCATGGCGGTCAGAGTCCGAGTTTCAAAGTTACGAATAGGTTGCGCGGCGGGAGGACATAATAATACGGCGTCGTGCCGCTGCCGTAACCGCTGCCGTAGCGCTTCGAGTCCGTCAGATTGTTGCCGCGCGCGACGATCGCGAACCGCCGGGCGAACGTCCAGGCGACGGACCCATCGACCACGTACGCCGCCGGCAGAATCAGACTTGTGTTGTCGGTGTTGTCCAGTTGCGATTGACCGGTGTACCGCCCTTCGACCCAGAACGAAAACCGACGCGCCGGATCCCACGCGAGCCGCTGCGCCGCGATCACCTTCGGTGTCAACAGCGGCTCGACGTCGTGAAAGGACTGGCCGGAGGCGTCATCCGTATAGTCCGCGATCCGCGCCTGCATCAGCGTCGCATTGGCCGACGCCCGGAGCGAAGCCGTTAGGCGATAGCTCGCGTCCAGCTCGACGCCGCGACGATAGCTCGCGTGCACGTTCTTCCGGAGTGGCAGCCCCTGATAGCTCAACGCGCCGATCGGGTCGATCTCGTTTCGGAAATCCATCGAGAAGACATTCGCCTGCACGTCGAGCGCCGCCGAAGACAGCGTCGTGCCCATCTCGACGTCGTGCACCGTCTCCGGCCGCACCCGCGACAGATCGCCCACGAACGCGACGTTCGATGTGTCCAGATTGTCGAACCCGGCGAACATGTCGCTCCGGGCCGGCTCTCGGCTCGTCGCGCCGTACGACGCGTACGCCGACAGTGCCTGGGTCAGGCGATAGGTGACGCCGGCGCGCGGATTCACGAACGTCCAGGCGATCGAGCGCTCGGGAATGTCGGCGTGCACGTCCGGGACATATCGAAATTGGGCCCGGCGCGCCTGGACGTCCCCGAACAGCGTCGCGCGGCCCATGTCGTAGGCGATCTTCAGGAACCCGCTCGCGTCATCCTTGTGGCCCGTGTTGAAGTAGATCGGATCGACGAGATCGGGCCGGACGAACGCGTAATGGTCGCGTGCATAACGATTCACGTTCACGCCGGCGTTCACGCGGACGCGGTCTCGCTGCCAATTCCAGGCGCTCGTTAGGCCGTACCAGACGAAGTCGAGGTGGTAGTTCCACAGGTCCGGATCGATCGCGACGTCGTAATTGCCGCTCGCCGAAATGCGGTACAGCGTTGTCGAGAGCGACGACGCTTCGCCGAGAAGGCGCGTGTACGCCGCCGAAACCAACTGCTCGCCGAAGCGATCCAGCTCCGTCGGCTGCAGCGGGTTGATGCGCCGGTCGCGCGCGAGATCCGACTCCGGCACGGCGAGATAGCTCAGCGTGTCGTGTAGCAGCCCCGCTGTGGCCATCACCTTGACGACGTCGCGCGCGCCGAAATAGCCGGCACTCACGAGTCCCGAGCGGCCGAGGACTCCCGAGTGATAGCGATAGCCGCCCGATTCCAGATCGGTCAGCCGCCCGTAGAAGGCGAGCCCGTTCGAGAGAAGGCCCGAGCGATACTCCGCGCTCGCGCGCTTCGAGTCGAATGAACCGCCCTCGAGCTGCAGCGCGGTGCCGGCGTTCGCCGCGAGCGGTGCCGTCTCGAAGTTCATCGAGCCGGCAAAGGATGCCGTGCCGGCACTGCTCGTTCCGACGCCGCGCTGGATCTGCACCGACTCGAGGCTGCTCGCGAGGTCCGGGAAGTCCGCGAAGTAGAGCACCTGATCTTCGGGATCATTCAGCGGGATGCCGTCAATCGTTAGGTTGATCCGCGACTGATCGATGCCGCGCAGACGCGTGTAGCTGTAGCCCCAGTAGTTTCCCGTTTCGGCGTACGACGTAATCGACGGCGTGCCCTGAAGCAGCAGCGGCACTTCCTGTCCGAAGCTGCGCTGCTGGATCTCGGCGTGCGCGAGCGTGCGCTGAGACACCGGCGCGCTTTCGTCCGCCGTCCCGCCGCGCAGCGCGGTGACCGTCATTCCCTCGAGGGTGCGCGGCGACGGCGCCAGGACGATGGTGACATTGCTCGACGTGACGACGACCTCGCGCGTCGCATAGCCGATGCGGGACAGACGCAATCGGGCCGGCGTGGCCACCGCGAGTGAGAAGCCGCCGACACTGTCGCTTACGGTTTGACGCCGCGACGCGACATCGAGGACGACGACGCTCGCGATCGGCGTGTGCGTCGTCGAGTCCTGAACGTGGCCGCCGACACTCGGCTGTTGAAGGATCGCCGAGAGGATGGGCATTACGAGAAGTGGCGCGATCATGGACGTGTCCTCGGCAGGACACGTCGCGCGCCGGCGCCCGCGCCGCGGGCGAACGAGCGAAGCATCATTTTGGCTTGACTCCCTACGCCGGTGCGAACCGGATCAGGTTCAACGGGACTCTCTCAGCCGTCGCCCCAAGTGGAGACGGCACCCCGGTCAAGGGCCAAATCTAACGACGGAGCCTGGTAGCGGCGAAGACGTAACTGATCCGGCGGTGAGAGACTGAATTCAACAGCGCCGTCGAGTCTGTTAGCCTGGCACATCCCCTGCCTCAGGAGTTCTGACCTTTTCGGGGAGCACAATGAGACAAAAGGCCATCATCATCCTGATTGCGCTGGCGACGGCTGCGGCGGGATGTCACAAGGACAACTCGAAGAGCGACGCCCTGCAGAACGATTTAAATCTTGCGAATCAGGCAAATTCCGCGCGGTCGCTGGACAGCATCTCGGCGGTCGAGCGTGGGTACGCGGCGCCGTCGAAGACGTCGCCGCGTACCTCGACTGCCTCGCGATCGTCCTCCTCGAGCGGATCGGTGACCTCGCCGCCGGCGACGCACACAGTCGTCCAGAAGAACACCAAACGTGACGCTGCCATCGGTGCCGCCGCGGGGGCGATCGTTGGCGCCGCTGCCAGCCACGACAAGGTCAAAGGGGGCATCATCGGTGCAGCCGCCGGCGGCATCCTTGGCGGAGTCATCGGCAATAACGTCGACGTGAAGAAGAAGAAGTCTCCCTAGCGATGGGCGGTCGGCGGGCGGCGGAGGAAAGGCGGCGAGCACGTAGCTCGCCGCCTTTCTGTAATCACCAACCGTGAGCCCTGCCCCTTTCCTGTTGCGACAGGGTCGATTAGCTTGGGGCGAGCGAAAACGCGCCTGAACGGCGCGCTACCAGAGGGTGCACGAGGGACCTGGAGACATCCGCTCAGGTCCCTCGTCATTTATCTGTTCGCACGCCCGCGCGGGGGCGGGTCTCCGCGATCTGGTCAATCCAGTCGGTAGGTACGGCGTGTCCGGACTCCGACATCACACCGTAACACGTACAGGAGTAGGGCAATGCGTACCACCGGCGTTGTAAAGTGGTTCAACGACGCGAAGGGCTTCGGGTTCATTACCCCGGAGAATGGACAGAAGGATTGCTTCGTGCATCACTCGGCAATTCAGGGCAAGGGGTTCAAGACACTGGCCGAAGGTGAGCGTGTGGAGTTCGACATCGTTCAGGGCGCCAAGGGCCCGGCGGCAGAGAACGTCGTCAAGATCGGCCGCTGATCTTGGCAATTGCTTCGCGAGTGGCTGGAAGGGAGCGAGCCGAAGGCGAGTTCACGCAAGCCCTCGCGGGCGCAAGCGAGCAAGCAAGCACGGCCTCGGGGCCGCCCGACCCCTCGGGTGGCCCCGAGGCATTTTTCCGGATCGACACATCAGGTGTTCGATCCGCAGCTGAGGAGAGGAGTTCATGATCGAGATCAAGATTGAAGAAGGTGACCGTCTGGATTGGGCCCTCAAGGTCTTCAAGCGGCGCATTGCCAAGTCCGGCATCCTGAAGGATCTCCGCAAAAAGCGGCACTACGTGAAACCGAGCGAAGCGCGACAGCTCAAAGCTGCGGCCGCTCGACGTCGCCAGCGTAGTGCGTCCCGCGAGCGCTGAGAACCGGCGCTGAATCCGCGAGCTGAGGCTACATGGCCAAGGAAGAGCCGATACAACTCGAGGGACAGGTCACCGAGGTGCTGCCGAATGCGACATTTCGCGTACTGCTGACCAACGGGCATACGGTGCTTGCCACCCTCGGCGGCAACATGCGGCGCTTCAGAATTCGCGTGCTACAAGGTGATCGTGTCACCATCGAGGTCTCGCCGTACGACCTCAGTCGCGGCCGGATCATCTTTAGACACAAGACGTAACGGGTTCCACGCAGACGAGGAGCTAGGGGCTAGCGGCTAGGGGCTAGGACCTGCGGACGTTCCCTCGCCCCCTCCCACCCCTGGCCCCTCTCTCTGCCGTGGCACCCTTCCGCCTAACGACGTTCCTCGCCGTCGCTCTCCTCTCCCACCGCCTCGGCGCTCAAGACAGTTCATCAACTCCTCACGCCCCACCAAACGAGGCGGCGCCGTCGGCGCCGCCGGTTCAAATAAATGGGCTCGTCCAGGTCTGGTACCTCGACGGCCACACGATTGCGAACGCGCACGACACGTATCGCGTTCGGCGCGCCGATCTCAAGCTGAGTGGCGTGATCTCGCCGCGCGTCGGCTGGCACGTGTCGTTCGACGGCGCGAAGGCGCTCAACCTCACGAAGAACGCCACCGTCGTCGGCGATTCCACGACGCTTCGAGACGCGAACGTCGACCAGCGATCGCGCATCCTCCAGGAGGCGTCGATCTACGTGGCGGTGACGCCGACGCTGCGCGTCGACGTCGGCCAGCAGATCATCCCCGTCTCCCTCGAGGGCGTCACCCCCGCGTCGCAGATCGAAACGATCGAGCGCACGATGTTCATCGCCGAGCGAACGCGCGGCGGAGGAATCAGCGACGTCCGCGATATCGGCGCCGCGGCGCGCGGTAGCGCGGCGGCCGGCTACGTCGACTATCAGATCGGCTTGTTCAACGAAATGGGCGAGAGCCAGAACAGCAGCGATCAGAACGATCAGAAGGCGGTCATCGGACGCGTCGCGTTCCACCTGCCCGTGATCCCGGAGCTGCGGCTCGGCGTCTCGGGCGGCTCCGAGGGAGGCGCCGTGGGACAGCGTCACGAACGAGCCGGAGCCGAGGCACAATATCGCAATCGCTGGATCACGCTCCGCTCGGAGCTGATGGGCGCCCGCGATGGCGAGCTGCGTCGTCTCGGCTACTACGGCGTCGGTGCGATCCGGCCCGCGCCGCGCGTGGAGCTCGTCGCGCGCTGGGACAACTGGGATCCCGATCTGCATAACGAGTCCGGCCTCGCCGACGTGTTCGAGCGCGAGATCGTCGCCGGTGCGAACTATTTCATCGACGGCGGCTCGACCCGCCTTGCGGCCAACGTAATCCGCTCCACCTTTCCGAGCGGCAGACTGCCGTCGACCACGCTTCTCCTCTTCGCCCTGCAAGTCGCCTGGTGAACCGCATGCTGCTCCGCATCGAGCACCTGTCCAAGACGTACCCGAACGGGACGCGCGCGCTGGACGACGTCTCCCTCTCCATCGCGCCGGGGATGTTCGGTCTCCTCGGGCCGAACGGCGCCGGCAAGTCGACGCTGATGCGAATCATCGCGACGCTGCAGGAGCCGGATACGGGCGCCGTCCACCTCGACGAGATCGACGTCCTGCGAGAAAAAGAGGCCGTGCGCCGCACGCTCGGCTACCTCCCGCAGGAATTCGGCGTCTATCCCAAGGTGACCGCCGAGGATCTGCTCGATCACTTCGCGGTGCTGAAGGGAATCACGCGTCGCGACGAGCGTCGCCGCCTCGTCAGCGCGCTCCTCGAGCAGACGAACCTGCTCAAGGATCGCGCGAAGCAGCTCGGTGGCTTCTCGGGCGGCATGCGGCAGCGATTCGGCATTGCCGTCGCGCTTCTCGGCAATCCGCGACTCATCATCGTCGACGAGCCAACGGCGGGTCTCGATCCCGAGGAGCGTGTCCGGTTCCTCAACCTGCTCGCCGAGCTGGGACAGAACAGCATCGTGATTCTCTCGACGCACATCGTCGATGACGTGAGCGAACTGTGCTCGCGCGTCGCGATCATCGATCGCGGCCGCATTCGTCTCGAGGACGATCCGCAGGCGGCGGTCACGCGTATTCACGGACGGATCTGGCGACGTGTCGTCGGACGCGACGAGCTGGCGCGGCACCAACAGGAATTCGCCGTGCTGTCGACGAAGCTCCTGGCCGGCCGCACCGTGGTGCGGGTGCTCTCCGATACCCGCCCCGAGAGCGGCTACGAGCTCGTGGAGCCGCTATTAGAAGATGTGTATTTCGCGGCGATGCGCGTCGCGCATGCGCCTAACGCTGCACCTTTTTCCTCCGACGCCACCGCCGCCGCACCCGCGTTTGGATCGCAAGCCGGAGGGGACTGATGTCTCAATTCCTCGCCGTTTTTCGCTGGGAGATCGGTTACTACCTTCGTCGCATCTCGACGTGGGTGTACTTCGGCGTCTACGCGTTGATCGGCTTTCTGTTCATGCTCGTGGCCGGCGGCGCGTTCAGCCAGGCGTCGGCGGTGTTCGGCGGGGGCGGAAAGGTGCTGGCCAACGCCCCCTACGCTCTGGCCACGTTGATGCCGACGCTCGCGCTGGTCGGCATGTCCATCGTCGCCGCCGTCGCTGGAAACGCGATCTATCGTGACTACGACGCGCGCATGGAATCGCTGGTCTACAGTACTCCGATCTCCAAGCGCGCCTTTCTGAGTGGTCGCTTTCTCGGTACGCTCGCGGTGAACGCGATCATTCTGCTCGGCATCATCGCCGGACTCGTGATCGCGTCGAAGTCCCCGTGGGTGAAGCCGGACAAGTTCGGACCGTTCGACGGTTGGGCGTATCTCCAGCCGTACCTCACGCTCGTGCTGCCCAATTTGTTGTTCACGGCGTCGATCTTCTTCGCGCTGCCGGCGATCACGCGGCAGATGGTGCCCAACTACGTCGGCGGCGTGGTGCTGCTCCTCGGGTATCTGATGGGCGGGCAGCTGCTCAACGACCTCACCGACAAGTACACCGGCGCGTTGCTCGATCCGTTCGGCCTGCGCGCGACGCAGGTGCTGACGCAGTACTGGCCGATCGCCGACAAGAACGCTCGCTACGTTCCGCTCTCGGGTGTGTTGGCGACGAATCGCGTCATCTGGGTCGTCTTCGGACTCGCCGTCTTCGCGCTCGCGTACTCGCGATTCCGATTCTCGTACACCGCGTCGGAGCCCAAAGCCGATATCGATCCGTCGGCGCCTACGACGGAGAACGTCGAGCCGGTGCCCGAGCCGGTGCGAACGATCGCTCTGCCGCCGGCCGCGCGGCGCTTCGACGCGCGCGCGCGACTGCAGCAGTACTGGTCACTCACGACGCGCTCGTTCTGGCGCATCGTGCGCAACGCGTACTTCTACGCGATTGTCGGCGCCGGCATTCTGTACATCATTCTTGTCGCGCAGCAGGTGGGAAAGCTCTTCGGGACCGTCACCTGGCCGGTGACGTATCAGATGATCGAGATCCTGAACGGCAGCTTCGGGCTGTTCATGCTCGTCATCATCGCGTTCTACGCTGGAGAGCTGGTGTGGGCGGAGCGCGATGTGAAGATGGGGCAGATCACCGACGCGACGCCGCTGCCTAACGCGACGGCGTTCCTTGCCAAGCTCACGGCGCTCATCGCCATCCTCGCCCTGCTCCTCGGTGTCGTGATGCTCACCGGCATCGCCACACAGGCGGCGAAGGGCTACACCCGCTTCGAGATCGGGCTCTACCTGCAGGCGTTGTTCGGATTCCGGCTGATCGATCTGGTGTTGCTGGCGGTGCTGGCGATGGCGATCCACGTCATCGTCGACCACAAGTACGTCGGCCACCTGATCATCTTCATCGTCTTCGTCGGCCTCCCCTTTCTCACTCAGTTCGGCCTCGAGCGCAACCTCTATCTGTACGGAGGCGATGGCGGCCTGCAATACTCCGACATGAATCGCTGGGGACCCTACGCGCATCCGTTCCTGTACTGGAAGCTGTATTGGGGCGCCTTCGCGATCCTGCTCGCGGTGCTCACCAATCTGCTCTGGGTTCGAGGCGAGGAGACGTACGCGCGCTGGCGAGCGCACCTGGCGCGCGTCCGATTCGGACCCGGGGCTCGGCGCGTCACTGCCTTCGCGGGGATCTCGTTCATCGGGCTCGGCGGATTCATGTTCTACAACACGGACGTCCTGAATCGGTACTCGACGAGCAAGCAGCGCCGGCATCTGCGCGCCGAGTACGAGCGGTTGTACAAGCGCTACGAGCGCGTGCCCCAACCGCGCATCACCGCGGTGCAGATCCAGGTCGACCTCTTCCCCGAGCGCGGCGACATGCGAGCGCGCGGGCACTACGTGCTGCGCAACAAGACCCATGTCCCGATCGACACCGTGCACCTGCGTCTCGATCGCGACATGCAGGTGAATCAGCTCTCCTTCAATCGCCCTTCGCGCGCCGTGCTCGCCGACAGCGCGCACGAGTACTATTTGCACAAGCTGGACACGCCGCTCGCGCCCGGTGATTCGCTCGTGCTCGATTTCGATCTCCTGCGACAGACGCGTGGCTTCGCGAACACGATCGACAACACCGACCTCGCGTCGAACGGCACGTTCGTCGAGAACGGCGCCTTCATGCCGGGCATCGGTTACGAATCGCGCGTCGAGCTCTCCGACGACGACGACCGCAAGAGGGAAAAGCTCGCGCCCGTGCCGCGTATGAAGCCGCCGACCGACAGCTTCGCCCGCGCGAACAACTACATCAGCCACGACTCCGACTGGCTCGACTACGACGCCACGGTCAGCACCGCCCCCGATCAGATCGCGATCACCTCCGGCTATCTCCAGCGCGAGTGGATGGAAAACGGTCGGCGCTATTTCCACTACAAGATGGATTCGCCGATTCTGAATCTGTGGGCGTTCCAGTCCGCTCGTTACGCGACGGCGACCGATCAGTGGAAGGCGCCCGATGGCCGACTTGTCGACATCGCCGTCTACTACCATCCGACGCACACCTACAACGTGCGCCGGATGATCGACGCGGTGAAGAAGTCGCTCGACTACTACACCGAGAACTTCGGTCCGTATCAACACCACCAGGTGCGGATCGTGGAGTTCCCGCGTTACGCGACTTTCGCTCAATCGCTTCCCAACACGATCCCCTACTCGGAGGCGATTGGGTTCATCGCCCGCGTCGAAGATCCAGACGACGTCGACTATCCGTTCTACGTCACGGCACACGAAGTGGCGCACCAGTGGTGGGCGCACCAGGTCATCGGCGCCGACGCCCAGGGCTCGACGCTCCTCTCCGAAACGCTCGCGCAGTACTCGGCGCTCATGGTGATGGAGAAGGAGTTCGGCGCGGCGAGCATGCGACGCTTCCTCGAGTACGAGCTCGATCGCTACCTCATCGGCCGCAGCACCGAGCGCAAACGTGAGATGCCGATCGAGCTGAATGAGAACCAGCCCTACATCCACTACAACAAGGGCTCGCTCGTGATGTACGCGCTCCGTGACTACATCGGTGAGGCGCGCATGAACGCGGCCATCCGCGGTTTCCTGAACGCGGAGAAGTTCCGCGGCCCGCCGTACCCCACCTCGCTCGAGCTCGTCGACTCCCTGCGGGCGGCAACGCCGGATTCGCTCAAGTATCTCATCAAGGACATGTTCGAGACGATCACCCTGTTCGAGCTCAAGGCGGACTCGGCGATCGTGACCGACGCGCCTAACGAGCAATACCGCCTCGATCTCTATCTCAGCTCGAAGAAGCTGCGCGCCGACAGCCTTGGCGCCGAGACGCCGATCCCGATGCGCGACTGGGTCGACATCGGCGTGTACACGCGTCCCCCACGTGGGGAGAAGAGTCCAGACAAGGATGGCGAGTCGATCTACCTCGCCAAACACCTCATCCACGAGGGTGAGCAGCACATCGTCCTGACGCTGCCGCGCCTCCCCTCCCGCGCCGGGATCGATCCACTCCACAAGCTGATCAGCCGCCTAACGACCGAGAACACGATCGGCGTTCAGAATCGGACGAAGCCAAGAGAAGCCGGGAAAAGTAGCCGCCGGTGATCCCGAGCGAGGCGAGGGAGGCTTTGGCCCTATTTACTCGCCCGCTCCAACCGATCACGGACGCCGAGCCAGGCCAGCTCGTCAGGCACCCGCTCGACGAAAATCACGCGACAGCCGGACTCATCGAGCTCGTGCAGCACGGCGTAGAGTCGCTGCGCGTAACGAGCGGCATCGGGAGGCATGCGGACCGCCTCCCACGGCCCGGGGGCGTCGAAGGAGATGAGCAGCATCCCCACGCGAGTCCCGCCGCCGGTGAGGCGATGCGCTTCCTCGAGCATGACGCCCATCTCGTCGGCGTCGAAGAGCTCCAGCCGCGCCTGTGGCGCATAGTGGCGGTCGAGCATGCCGGGCGACGCACGCGGCGTGTCCCCGCGCGCGCCGTTAGGCGCCGCCAACGCGCCGACGAGCGGCTCGAGCTCGCGCGGGCCGACGACGCCGGGTCGCAGGATCGCCGCCTGCTCGCCGCGCAGGTCTACCACCGTCGACTCGATGCCGACGGTCGTCGGTCCGCCATCGAGAATGAGGTCGAGCCGGTCCCCGAGCGAGCGCGCGACATGTCGTGCCGTGGTCGGTGAAAGCTCCGTCGATCGATTCGCGCTCGGCGCGGCCAGGGGGAGGCCCGAGATCCCGAGCAACGCGAGCGCGATTGGATGCGCCGGAACCCGGAGCGCCACCGAGTCGAGTCCAGCCGTCACGATGTCGGGCACGAGATCGCGCTTCCGAAGGACAATGGTCACCGGACCCGGCCAAAACGCGCGAGCGACTTGCGTGGCGCGCTCCGGCCACTCGCGCACCAGCGATCGCGCCGCGTCTTCGTCCGACACGTGCACGATGAGTGGATTGAACGCCGGGCGGCCCTTTGCCGCGAAGATGCGCCCGACCGCCGCGTCATCCAGCGCATTCGCGCCGAGCCCGTAGACGGTCTCCGTCGGAAAGGCAACGAGCCCCCCGCGCCGAAGAATCTCGGCAGCGCGCTCGATCGCCGGAATGTCCAGCGACGTCGGATCGATTTGGACGATGCGTGCGTTCACGATCGAATCAGAATAACCCATGACCCCTAATCCTTAACCCCTATATTCGTCTCCATGGAGTCACAGCGCATTCGTCGCCCCGACGCCGTTACCGCCTGGCGCGGGATCGTCGCCTGGTTCAATTCGCTCGAGCTGAGCGAGAACGCGATTCTCATCGCCTTCTCGCTTGCGATCGGCCTGCTGAGCGCCCTCGGCGTCGTCGCCTTCTACAAGTCCATCGATCTCGCGTTCGCGCTCTTCTATCGTCTTCCCGGCGAGATCGTCCCGAAGCTCGCCGTGTTCGCGTATCGGCCGGTGCTCACCGCCGCCGGTTTCGCGGCGGCCTGGTGGTTCATGCGCTCCGTCGGGCACGGGCACGACGGCATGAACGTTCCCGACGTGCAGTTGGCTGTCGTGCGACGTGGGGGGCGCATCCCGCCCCGTCCCGCATTCGCGCGGACGGCGGCGAGCGCGATCACAATCGGTGCGGGCGGGTCGGCGGGCAGCGAAGGACCGGCGGTCGTTTTCGGCAGCGCGATCGGCTCGTTATGCGGCCGCACCTTCGGCTTCAGCCCCGAGCGAATGCGTGTACTCGTCGGCGCGGGCGCCGGCGCCGCGATTTCCGCCGCCTTCAACGCGCCAATTGCTGGTGCCTTCTTCGCGCTCGAGGAGATTCTCGGCTCACTCGCGGCGACGACGTTTCCGCCGGTCGTCGTCGCGAGTGTCATTGCCGCCGTCGTCTCGCGTGCCGTCTTCGGAAACCATCCCGCCTTCCCGATCCCGGTCGAATACAGTTACGGCCTCACGCGCGAAGTCTTCTTGTTCTTTCCCGTACTCGGCGTCCTGACCGGTGCCGTGGCCGCGCTATTTGTGCGTGTCTTCTTCGGCGTCGAGTCCTTGGTGAAGCGCGTGCCATTGCCGCGCTGGGCCATCCCGTGGATCGGCGGCGGCCTCGTTGGGCTGCTCGTCGTTGCGTCGAACGGGTTGCTCGTTGGCTACGGCCACCTCGCCGTGCACCTCGAGGTCTTCGGCCAGACGTCGTGGTACGCCCTCGCGCTGCTCGCCCTGGGCTCGATTCTCGCGACGTCGATCACTCTCAACGCCGGTGGCTCGGGGGGCCTCTTCACACCTTCGTTGTATGTCGGCGCGGCGACGGGCGGCGCGTTCGGTGTGGCGCTCGCCCAGATGATGCCCCACGCATCGATTCGCCCGGAGGCGTACGCGATTGTCGGAATGGGCGCTCTCGTTGCGGCGTCGACGCACGCCCCGATCACCGGGATCCTGCTCGTGTTCGAGATGACGAACGACTACGCTCTCGTGCTCCCGCTGATGCTCTCGACAGTCATCTCGTACCTCATCGCGCGACGCCTCGAGCCCGACTCGCTCTACAGCGGATGGCTCCGGCGGCGGGGGGAGCGCATCGAGCATGGCACCGATGAGACGGCGCTCTCGAGTCTCTTCGTCCGCGACGCGTATGACGCGCGCGCGCGCGTCCTGCGCGACTACGAGGACGTCGGCCAGCTCGTCGACCACCTTGGCCACGACGACCAGCTCGTGTTCCCGGTGGTCGACGCGGACGGCGCGCTTGTCGGCGTCATCGATCTCGCCGATCTCGGACGCGTCGCCAAGGACTACGTCAACCTCGTCTCGATCGTGCTCGCGCTCGACCTCGCCCATTCCACGGAGACGGTCACACCTAACGAGTCGTTGCTCGACGCGACGCGCCGCATGGGTGTCCGCGGCGTGAGCGCGCTGCCCGTCGTCGACGCCGTCACCGGGCGCGCCCTCGGTCTTCTCAGCCGGCACCACGTGCTGGCGGCCTACGAGCGATCGGTCGCCAGTGCCGCGGAGCACCAGACCGATGCCGTGGCCGGCCAGAGTCGGAGCGTCGCCTAGATCGCGAGCGCTGACGGCACCGGGTACTTTTCGCTCGTGAGCACACTCGAATGGATCGCCGCTCTGGCAGGCGCGATAAGCGTGTACCTCAGCGCGCGCGAGAACATCTGGAGCTGGCCGACGGCGATCGTGAATGTCGGGCTGTACATCATCGTCTTCCGGCGCACCGGCCTGTATTCCGACATGGGCCTGCAGGCCGTCTACTTCGTGCTGTCCATCTACGGCTGGTACCAATGGCTGTACGGAGGCACGAATCGGACGCATCTCAGCGTATCGCGCGCCGCGCTTCGCGAGTGGTCGGTCGTGACGCCGATCGCGATCGCCTTCTGGATCGTCCTCGCGCGCTACACGGCCACGCTCCCCGGCGTCGCTCTGCCGTACCTCGATGCGAGCCTAACGACTATCAGCCTCGTCGCGCAGTGGATGATGACGCGCAAGATCCTCGAGAACTGGGTGCTCTGGATCGTCGCCGACGTCGTCTACGTGCCGATGTACGTGTACAAGGGGCTGCCCGTCACGGCGGCGCTCTATGCCGTGTTCCTCGTGCTCGCCATGGTCGGCCTGCGATCCTGGTGGCGCAGTTATCGCGAGCAGCTCGTCGCCGAGCCGGCGCCGGCGTGAAGCGCGTTGTCCTCATCGGCTCCGAGTCGACGGGAAAAACGACGCTCGCGCGCCAGCTCGCCGGGCACTACGACGTCGAGTGGATCCCCGAGTACGTGCGCGAGTACGCCGATCGCAAACAAGGCACGCTCGAATACGAAGATCACGCGCCGATCGCCCACGGCCAGATCGCGCTCGAGGACGAGTATCGCGTTCGCGCCGCGGAGCGCGGCGCCCCGCTGCTGCTGCAGGACACCGACCTCCTGAGCACCGTCGTGTACTGCGGCCACTACTACGGCCGGTGCCCGATCTGGCTCGCCGACGCCGCTCGCGCCCGACGCCCCGACCTCTATCTCCTGCTCGACATCGATCTCCCATGGACACCCGATCCCGTGCGCGATCGCGGACACCTGCGCGAGGAGATGCAGTCGCTCTTTCGTGAAGCGGTCGAACGCTCCGGCGTCCCATTCGTCGTCGTCTCCGGCTCCGCCGACGAGCGTTTCGCCGTGGCGAGATCGGCGATTGATAAACTGCTAAAGCGTTAGGCGTCTGCGGTCGGGATCCCGCGGTTGATCCCATGGCGCGCCCTCTGCCGACCCCTTGGCGGGCCACTCTGTCGTTGAACGGCTGGCCGCAGATGAACGCGGATGTTGCAGATGAGACAAAGAGCGGAACGATCTTCTTTAGAGATCATCGTGCAATTTCGGGAAACCGCGTGAAAACGGCCTGCATAACAGCGTTACGGCCGTGGGGCGCTCACAAATCATCATCGCCCGTCGGGACGGGAGTCGTGTCCGTCCACGGAGCGATCCGTGACACACGTGTGATCAGTTAAATCCGTTCAACCCTTGTCATCGTGGCCAGGCTGGCACGGCGAGGTGGTTACCATGCCTCCAAAAAACATCGTCAACGCTGTTTCATCTGATCCATCTGCGCACATCTGCGTTTATCTGCGAACAGCCGTTCAACTAAAAAGTGGTGAGGATTCTGAGCGAGTTATCCTGTGGGACGCGGAAGCGAACCGATAGCCGCTGTAAGCTGAGCCAGCGATATGTTTGACCGGAGCGGAGCTCAGTCGATCGCGATCCGCCGGATCTCGCGCCGGAACAACACCCGAATCCGGACCGCCAGGAAGAGCGCCACGACACTCAACGACGCGACGAAGCCCCACCACAGCCCCGCGGCGCGCAACGGCGTGTGAAATCCGAGGACCAGGCTCACCGGCAATCCGAGGAGCCAATAGCCGGCGATCATGCCGATGAGCGGCGCGCGTGTGTCGCCGAGTCCTCGGAGCACTCCGGCCCCCACGGCTTGCGCGCCGTCGAAGATCTGAAACACCCCCGCGACGGGAATCAGCACGCCGGCAATCCCGATCACGCCGGCGTCGGCGGTGAACACGGAGGCCAGGAGCCGCGGCGCGAGAAGAAAAAGCAGCGCCGTGATCGACATGAATCCCATGCCGCACACGAACGCGGCGCGGGCCGCGAGCCGTGCTCTCGCTTGATCGCGCGCGCCCACGCCCCGACCGACACGCACCGCCGCGGCAGCCCCGACGCCTAACGGCACCATGAAAGTCAGCGCCGCGAGCGTGATCGCGATCTGGTGACCAGCCATCTCCGTCGTTCCCAGCATTCCCATCATCAACCCGATTGCTCCGAACGCGCCGGACTCGAGGAGCATCTGCAATCCGATCGGCACGCCCAGCCGAAGAATTCTGCCGATCGGCTCCAGCCGCCACGAGTCCCGACGCATCGTCGCGAGATGTGGTCGCAACGTCGACCAGGCCAACCCGAGCAGCGCGATCGCCATCAACCATCGGCTCACCAGCGTCGCCAGCGCGCTGCCCGCCGCGCCAAGCGCCGGACTCCCGAGATGGCCATACACGAAAACCCAATTGAGCCCGGCGTTCGATAAGTTGGCGCCCACGATCGTCCAGACGATCGGCGCCACGCGATGCAGCGCCTGCAGCGTTTGCCGGAACACGATGAACACGAGAAACGGCAGCACGCCCGGAATGGAGATGCGCACGTACGCTGCCGTATCGGGAATGATTTCCGGCTGTTGTCGTGTCAGCACGAGTACGGCATGCGCCGGGAACATCAGGAGGGCTGTCACGACCGTCAATCCGATCGCGATCAAGAGCCCGCGCTGCACGGCACGGCTCACCGCATCCATGTCCCGCGCACCGACCGCTTGCGCGATGAGCGGATCGAGTGCCATCAGCGTACCCTGCGGCAGCACGATAGCATTGAAGAAGTAGAGATTCCCCAGTGCCACGGCCGCGAGCACGCTCGCCGAGACGTGGCCGACCATGACCGTGTCGACCACGCCCATGAACATCATCCCGACCTGCACGAGCACCAGCGGAAGCGCGAGGCGAATCGTCGCCCGCATTTCGCTCTCGGGCGCCCTGTCACGCGCCGCGTGCGCGGCCATCGCGTCGCGGGATTCGTCGTCACGGGTGGCGTGCGTCATCGTCGTAATCTGACATGATCGTGAACCCCACCAACCGGTGATGGCGCGCCGAGGACCTGGCGCGATGCTCGTGATGACGTTGCTCGTCACTTTCGTCGCCGAACCTTCGCGTGCTCAGGAATCGGCGATCGCTCTGGGCGGCGGCGCGAGCGCGATCGCGCTGCTCACAAACGCCACCGGCACACCGCAGGGTCGGACGCTCACGGAAGCGTACCTCACGCAGCCCATCGTGAGCGCGCATCTTCGCGCCGGCTGGTTTCATGCCACGGGCATGTTGAATTTCGAGGGACTTACTCTCCGGCGCGGCGAGCTCGATCTCGGTGAGTGGGGCGAGGGCTACGTCGACCGTCGTCACCCACACGCCTACGTACACGAGCTCATGATCGGCGCCGAGTCCCCTGGCGGACCGCTCGCCGCGTCCGTCTTTGCGGGTCGGGGCTTCGTTCCGTTCGGCAGCGACGATCCAATGGCGAGGCCTTTCGTCTCGTTCCCAGTCGATCATCACCTGGCCCAGATTCTCGAGCGACTCGTCGTTGTCGCCGCGCTGCGCGGCGGACCGATCGTCGCCGAAGCCGCCACCTTCAACGGCGACGAGCCCCTCGATCCGTCGACACCACCCCTCGCCCGGCGATTCGGTGATTCGTGGTCGTTGCGGGGCACGCTCTTCGGCCCCGCCGGTACCGAGCTGGCCGCGAGTTATGCAAACGTGAAATCACCGGAGTTTCGAGAGGGGCAGGGCCTCGATCAACGCAAGACGCACCTCGATCTTCGCGTCACCGGCACGAGCGGTCCCTTCACTCGTTATGCGCTCGTCGAGGCCGCGCGAACCACCGACATCGATCGCGGCCGCCCGCTGTACGCGTTCGATGCGTTCCTGGGCGAGGCGGCGGTCTGTCGCGGCGACGCCGGCATTGCGGCGCGCTGGGAGCGAAGCGACCGCCCCGAGGAGGAGCGCCTCCTCGATCTCTTTCGGTCCGCGCGGCCGGCCACGGACCTCAGCATCCTCGGTGTCACGCAGTGGACGACGCTCTCCGCGGCGCTCAGTCTGCCGCTGGTCGCCGTGGCCGAAGCGCACGCCGCGCCCTTCATCGAGGTGGCGCACATCACCGCGGATCGGACCACCGCCGCCGTATTCGATCCCGTCCAATTCTACGGCACGCGCTCGATGTGGCGGCTCTCCGCCGGGGTGCGCTTCGGCGTCGGCCACGGGCACGATCGGATGGGTCGGTATGGGGCGGCCGATGGGTTGCCTGTCTCTTCTGTCGGCCCAGACGCGCACGAACGCCATTCGACTTCCCGCCACCGCTGTTTTTCATGACCCGTCTCCGACGCCTCTGCCTGCTGGCGCTCGTCTTCGCCGCCGGTTGTCTCGACCACACGACGGGGACGACGCCTCATGCCTCGTGCAGTCTCACGGCAAGCGGTGGCTCGTTAGGCTCGCCAACGATTCCCGTCATCGGCTGCGGTCTCGTCGGAAGCCGCTACACCGCCGAAGTCGCCGTGCTCGATACCACGGCGTACACGACGACCTGGGGCTTTCGCACGGCGCCGGGCAACATGCTCGCCGTGTGGAACGTCAAGGGGAACGAGCCGGAGCTCGTCGACTCGGTGATCGTGAGCGGCGCGACCACGCTCGGCGACGTCGCCGTCAGCGACGACGGCAAGCTCCTCATCGTTGCCACGGAGCGGACGAACGGCTCCCTCGTCGTCTTCGATCTCACCAATCCGCGCCACCCGGTGCAGCTATCGCGACTCGCGACGCAGAACACCTACAACGGGGTTCACACGGCCGAAGTCGGGCGCATCGCAGGCAACCTGTACGCGGTTCTTGCCATCGACGCGCTCAGCGGCGCGCCGACACCCGAGTCCAAGGTCGTGATCGTCGACCTCGCGGACCCCGCGCATCCCCGCGAGGTGTTCATCAAGTCGATTCCCAGCACCGCGCCTTTTGTACATGACACCTTCCTGCGGGACGGGCTGCTTTTTGTCGCGCTATGGAATGCTGGCATCGAGATTTGGGACGTCGGCGGCGGTGGACAGGGCGGTACGGCGAGCGCCCCCGCGGTCATCGGATCGGTCGCGACGATCGGCGGCGACGCGCACAACATCTGGTGGCTCCACGATGCGGTGAGCGGCTCTCGTTATGCATTCGTCGGCGAGGAGTCGGGTCCGGCGCAGATCGGCGTCTCCTCGGCCGGCGACATTCACGTCCTCGATGTCTCCGACCTCACCCACCCGCGCGAGGTCGCGTTCTATCACGTCGCCGGGGCCGGCACGCACAACTTCTCCGTCGACGAGACCAAAGGAATCCTCTACGCCGCCTACTACAACGCCGGTGTCAGAGCGCTCGACGTGCGCGGAGATCTCGAGACCTGCACCCCCGGACAGCAAGTCACCACCGGCAACATCACCCGCTGCGATCTCGCCGCCATGGGACGCGAGATCGGTCAGGGCCTCGACGGGGGTGGGGGTGGGGCGGGGGGGACGCCGGCGGTGTACGTCTGGGGGGTCGAGCTTTCCGGGGGGTCGTTGTACGCGTCGGACATGTTGAACGGTCTCTGGAAGTTGCAAACGGTCCAATAGACGTGACGAACCGTTCTGAGGCATTGGCTGGCCCACCGCGGGCCTTGTTAGCGATCCGTAAATCCCAGCGCCCCAAGGGTGTAGCCGGCGCGTCTGCGCGTTGCAAAGCTGGGTACCGGATCGTAACTTGAGCGACCCGGCGAGCTGTCTTCGCCTTCGAGGAGTGTGGCCATGTTCTGGTCGACCCGAGTCCTTTCGTGCGTCAGCGCCTTCGGCTTCATGGTAGCCGTCGGCACGAGTGCCCCAACAGACTCGACGCGCCATGTGTACGGCTATGCGGGGATCGTTCCCGTGCCTCCGGCGGTAGACGAGGGGCAGCCGATCCAAACGCCGGACATCCTCAACCATCGCCATATCGCCGTGCGCACGAAGAATGGCCGCGTGCTGTACGCGAACGAGCGCGTTACTATGCCTGCTGGAAATGACGAGACGCGTGCAGCGACGCGCACTCGCCATCCGTGCTCGCAGCTCGTGCAATCTCGTACGATCGCCGGATCCCCGACCTCCTGACTCGTTCGTTCGCTCACCTCCCCCTCAACACAAAAAGATGTCCCGAATGAGAACAGCGGCGGTCACGACGCTGCTCCTGGTTCCGATCGTTGCTGGAGGGTTTCTCCTCCAGGAGCCCGCGACGCGATCGAGCGCGCACCTGTTCGACCAGGTGCGCACGCTCATCGAGACGCGCTACGTCGATTCGCTGAAGGACGCGCAGGTCTTCGAGAAAGCCGCCCGGGGCATGGTGCGGGAGTTGAACGACCCGTATAGCGAGTTGCTGACGCCGAAGGAGAGCGAGTCCTTCAATCGTAGCACCAACGGTCGTTATGGCGGCACAGGCATGCTTCTCGAGCAGCAGACCGGCGTCGGTGTCCTCGTCCAGCGGGTCTTCCCGAATACGCCGGCCGCGGAAGCGGGCGTTCAGGAAGGCGATCGGATCACCGCCATCGACGGCGCATCGACGCAGGGTTGGGCGATCGACAAGGTCTCCGAAAAGTTGCGCGGGACGCCCGGTTCCCAGGTCGCCGTCACCTACGCACGGCCCGGCGTGACGGAGCCGATCAAGTTGCGCTTCACTCGAGTCGTCGTGCACGTGCCCGCGGTCGCGTACACGGGTCTGTTCGATGGACAGATCGGCTACATCCCATTGCAGACGTTCAACGAGAACGCCGCCGAGGAAGTCGCGGGCGCGGTCGAGAAGCTCGAGCAACAGGGCGCCAAGGGCATCGTGCTCGACATGCGTGACAACGGCGGGGGCATCGTCGATCAAGCGCTCGCCGTCAGTGGGTTGTTTCTGCAGGAGGGGCAGGAGATCGTGAGCGTTCGCGCGCGCAACACACCCGCGGAAGTCGCGCGTGCGCACGGTCAGCATATCAGCTCGAACATTCCACTCGTTGTGCTCGTCGACGGATCATCGGCGTCGGCGACGGAGATTGTCGCCGGTGCGCTGCAGGATCACGATCGCGCGTTGATCGTCGGCACCACGAGCTTCGGCAAGGGACTCGTGCAGTCGATCTTCCCGCTCGATGGCGGCTACTTCCTGAAGATGACGACGGGCAAATGGTACACGCCGAGTGGACGCTCCATTCACCGTGAGCGCCAGCTGCTTCCGGACGGACGATTCGTCGAGACGCATCCTGATTCGCTCGAGACGGACTCCGCGCGCAAGACGCGCCCGGCGTTCAGGTCCGATGCGGGCCGCGTCGTGTACGGCGGCGGTGGCATTACGCCCGACGTGATCGCCACCGACGACACGCTGTCGACGGTGGAGCAGCAGTTCCTGCGATCGATCGCGC
This sequence comes from Gemmatimonadaceae bacterium, assembly GCA_036557635.1. Taxonomy (GTDB): domain Bacteria; phylum Gemmatimonadota; class Gemmatimonadetes; order Gemmatimonadales; family Gemmatimonadaceae; genus AG2. The sequence goes on along the minus strand of DATBHD010000202.1, from coordinate 17,628 downwards.
CGAAAGCGCAGATCGTGCAGACGGAGTTGGACAGTTACGCTTTCGAGCTCAAGGGCACGGTGAAGCGCGATTTCATGGCGTCTCCGGCATGGGCAACAGAGCTGACGCATCGGCTTTCCACGCGGGGCGTCACGATCGATCCGCGCTTCGAGGCGGCGGCGACGCATCTGCTCGGACGCGAGCTCGAGCACCGTGTCGCGCGCATGGCGTTCGGCGAGGCAGCGGCGAAGGAGCGAGAGGTCCGAACCGATCGTCCGCTCACGCAGGCGATGGATCTGCTCGAAAAGGTCGCCAATCAGCGCGATTTGTTCACCGTCGCGCACGCCGGACTGGCGTCTCGGCGCTGAGCGCCGCGATTCAGAAATCTTTGTGATGCAGCCGCCGCCTTTGCGGCGGCTGCGCGCGTCGTGACCGCAACGGGGACCGGCGCCGGCGCGTTATTCGACCGTGTATCGCTCCAACGCCCGTGTGGAGGGCGCTGTAAGAGTTAACGACAGAGCGGTCATCGCGTCGAATATCGTCTCGAGGGAATGCGCGGCGCGTTCCGGCTCGAGCCTCGTGAGCAAATGCTTATGAATCTATTCTGTCGGCGCTCGTGTGTTTCCGTTTGTGCGTTCCTCGCGGTTGCGGCGGCGGCTGTCGTGATGCCGCGCGTCGCGCGCGCGCAGGTCGGCAGCACCACCGACATCATCACCGGCAGGATCACCTCCCCCGATGGGAAGCCCATCCAGGGGGCGCGTGTCGAGGCGATGTCGATCGAGACGGGCGTTACGCGTTCGCGCACGACGAACGACAAGGGGCTGTACACGATTCTCTTTCCGGATGGCGGCGGCTCGTACCGAATGACCATCCGCTATCTCGGTTTCGCGCCGGCGACGTTCACGCTCGCGCGGCAAGCCGACGAAGATCGTTTGGTCGCCGACGTGCGCATGGATCCTGTCGCCGCGCAACTGGGTCCGGTGGTCGTCCGCAGCAGCGCGCCGGCGGGGCAGGGGGATCGGCCGGGCCCCGGCTCGGTTGAGAGAACGCTAACGGGCGAACAGCTGCAGCGGCTGCCGATCGATCCGACGGATCTCGCCGCGCTTGCCGCGCTGACGCCGGGCGTCGTCGCGATCACCGGCACCGATTCGAGCACCGCCGGGTTCTCGGTCGCGGGACAACGTCCCGATCAGAATCAGGTGACGCTCGACGGCCTGAGCTTCCTCGGTGGCGCCAACGTGCCGACGGAAGCCGTTCGCCAAACGCGCGTGATCACGAATACGTACGATGTCGCGCGCGGTCAGTTCACCGGCGGTCAGGTGGCGACGACGACGCGCGGCGGCACGAACGCTCTCAGCGGCTCGTTCAGCTACGCGCTGCGCGATCCGCATCTCGAGATCGGAACGGATCAGACGACGCCGACGACCTTCGGCCAGGGCTACACGCAGCACCAGTTCAGCGGCGGCATCGGCGGTCCGATCATCCAGGACAAATTGTTCCTGTTCGGCGCCTTTCAGGTGCGTCGGCGACTCGATCCGCTGCAGACGATCACCGGCGCCGATCCGCTCACCCTCGAGCGGCTCGGTATGCAACCCGATTCGGCGACGCGATTTCGCTCCCTCGTCGACGGCTACGGCATTCCGCTCTCCGTGCCGGCCATCCCCACCGATCGCCAGTCCGACAACGGGACCGCGATCGTCCGCGTCGACTATCACCTGAATGATGATCATTCACTCATGTTGCGCGGCAACTGGCAGGGCTCGCTGCAGGAAGCGTATCGCACTTCGGCCTTCGCGCTGCCGAGCCACGGCGGCGTTCAGCACGGCGGTGGCGGCGGCGGCATGCTCGCCCTGTCGTCGGTGTTCGGCAATTTCCTGAACGAGCTGCGGGGGACGTATTCGCGAAATCTCAACACGGCGAATCCCTACCTCGTCGATCCGGAAGGCCGCGTCACGGTGACGTCGAGCTTTGCCGACACCTCGGTCGCGATCACGCAGCTCGATTTCGGCGGCAACTCGGGGTTGCCGACCGACGGCGCGAACGCACAGCTCGAGGCGAGCGACGAGTTCTCGTGGATGTCCGATGACGCGTCGCACCGCTACAAGCTCGGCGGCCTGGTGAACATCACGAGCTTCTCGTCGATGAACGCCTTCAACAGCGACGGCACCTTCCTCTTCAATTCGTTGAGTGATCTCGAAACGAATACTCCGGCGATGTTCACGCGCTCGCTCATGCCGACGTCGCGCACCGGATCGGGCGTGAACAGCGCGATCTATCTCGGTGACACGTGGCGGCACAGCCGCGCCTTGCAGGTCACCTATGGCATGCGACTCGAGGGATCGGAGTTCCTCGGGCATCCCGCGTACAATCCCGAGATCGATCAGCTCTTCGGCCGGCGCACCGACAAGTTCCCGACCGAGGTGAGCGCGAGCCCGCGCGTCGGCTTCACCTGGATGCTCGGCAACGGCATCGGCGGCCAGATTCCGCAGGGTGGGTTCGGTGGGCCGGGCGGCGGCCGCGGCGGACCGGGAGGCTTCGGCCGCGGCGGCGCCGCCGCCTCGGGATTCGGCGGTTCGGGGAGCGGCATCGGCCCGCAGCCGTACATTCTTCGCGGCGGCATCGGCGAGTTCCGCGGGACGTTTCCGCTCCCGATCTTCGCGTCGGCGCTCACCGCCACGGGTTTAGCGAACAGTCAATCACAGCTCGTCTGCATCGGCTCCGCCGTGCCGATTCCCGACTGGGCCGCCTACGCCGCCGACCCATCGACGATTCCGGAGACCTGCGCGAATGGCGCGCCCTCCGGCGGTCCCCCTCCCGACATCGGGACCCAGCGTCCCACCGTCACCGTATTCGAGCCCGACTTCGGCGCGCCGCGGTCCTGGCGAGCGTCGCTCGGTGTAAGTCATAGATTGAGCGCCCGTCTCGGCGCGAGCGTCGATTTCTCGTACGCGCTCGGCACCAATCTGTACAGCGTGCGAGACCTCAACCTCGACACCTCGCCGCACTTCGTGCTGGGTGACGAAGGCAGTCGACCCGTTTTCGTCGATCCGAACGCCATCGTGCCGGCGACGGGCGCCATTAGTGTTCTCTCATCACGGCTCTATCCGCAGTACGCGCAGGTTCTCGATGTGACGTCGGGGCTGCGCTCGAAGACGGGCCAGGTGACGCTGTCGCTCAATGGCGTGACGCCGAACGACATCATCTGGAATCTGTCGTATACGTTCATGCGGTCGGTCGACCAATCGTCGTACTACAACGCCGGCGGCTTCGGCGGCGGCGGTGCCGGCGGTGGCTTCGGCTCGCCGACCACCGCCGGTGATCCGAACCTGTTCCCCTGGGCGACGAGCGATTTCGAGCGGCGCCACTCGGTGGTCGGGACGACGACCTGGCTGGTGAAGCCCTGGCTCGACATCACGTCGGTCGTGCGCCTCTCGTCAGGCGCGCCTTACACGCCGCGCGTCGGCAGCGACATCAACGGCGACGGTTCGCGGAACGATCGGGCCTTCGTGTTCGACCCGAATGATCCCGCCATCGCCGGCGATACCGCGCTCGTCAATGGCATCCGTCGGCTGCTCGCGACCGCTCCGGGTGACGCGAAGAAGTGCCTCATCGCGCAGCGCGGCGATGTCGCGGCGCGCAACAGTTGCACCGGCAGCTGGACACCTGGCATCGACTTTCAGGCGAACATCCGCCCCGATCTGGGCGCGTTCCTCGGTCGGCGGTTGATGATCTCGGTGAGCGCGATCAATCCGCTGGCTGGCCTCGATCAGCTCCTCCACGGCACGAACAACCTGAAGGGCTGGGGTCAACCGAATCGCGCCGACCCGACATTACTCTACGTCCGCGGGTTCGATCCAGTGAATGAGCGCTTCCTCTACACCGTGAACGACCGCTTCGGCGACAATCCCGCCGCACGCACCGCGATCCGCACGCCCTTCCAGTTGGCGCTGCAGGCGCGACTGCAGGTCGGCCAGGACCGCCAGCGCGCCCTGCTCGAGGGGACGCTCCGCGGCATCAACGGCAGTCGGGCGGCCGGCGGTCGCGGTGGGCGAAACTTCGACATCCGAACGATCGTGAATCGTGTCGCGCCGAATCCGGTGGCGACGATTCTTTCGCTGAACGACTCGTTGAAGCTCGAGCTGACCGGGGATCAGATCACGCGGCTTCAGGCGGTCGCCGATACGCTCACCGCGAAGAACGACTCGCTCATCGCCGAGGTCGAGCAGCAGCTTGCGAAAGGGCAGGGCGGCGCCGACCTCGCGTCGGTATTCCCCAACATTCAGCCAAAGCTTCAGCAAGCGCGAAACAACTACCTCGCGGCCGTCAAAGGAGCCCAGCAGATCCTGACGACGCGACAGTGGAACATGCTTCCGGACGACGTGAAGAACCCGACGCTGCAACGTGGCTTCCGTCGCGGTGCGCCGCGACCGTAGCTGGTGGACGGTGGTGGGTGGTCGGTGATCGGGGTATCGCGTGGCCATTCGCGTCACGGCCGATCACCAATCACCATTCACTGACCACCATCGATAGTTTGTCCTCATGGACGAACACCACATCGCGGTCCGGCGGAGCGCGCGGTACTACACCATCGGGCCTAACGACGGAGCCGCTCGCGAGCTCTGGTTCGTGCTGCATGGCTACGGTCAGCTCGCCGAACAATTCATTCGCGTCTTCGAGGCGCTCGCCGACGGCACGCGGCTCTTCGTCGCGCCCGAGGCGCTCAACCGGTTCTATACGATCGGCGTGGAGCATGTGCCGGCGAACGAACGCCCGGTTGGCGCGACGTGGATGACGCGGGAAGATCGCGAGTGCGAGATCGATGACTACGTCGCGTATCTCGATGCCGTCGCGACGGAGGTGCTCGAGCCCTTTCGCGCTCGCGGCGCGTTGCCCCGGATCACGCTGCTCGGTTTCTCACAGGGCACGGCGACGGCGGGACGATGGGTTGCGCGCGGCGCCATTCGGCCGGCGCGGCTCCTCTTGTGGGGCGGCTTTCTCGCGCCGGAGATCGACCTGTCGGCGCCGGATCAGCCGGTGCGGCGAACAGGCTTCGATCTCGCCATCGGCAGCACCGACAAGCTCGTCCCGCCGGACCGGCTCGCCGCGGAAGAGAGCCGTCTTCGCGCCGCTGGGGCGGAGTATCGCGTGATCCCGTATGTCGGCGGGCACGGCATCTCGAGGGACAAACTGCTCGAGGTCACGCGCGCGCTCGCCGAGGGTGCATAACGAGTGACTCGTCAGCCGCCGCGGCGGCGCTGACGTTCTTCGAACGCGGACATCGCGCGGCGATCCTTTTTCGTCGGCCGGCCCCCTTCCTCATATTGGACCGACGGCGCGATGCGGTGCTGCTCGCGGAGTGTTTCGCGCGCGGCGATGCTCTCGGGTGATTCCTCGAAGAGCAACGCCGCCGCCGATGCTGGTCCCCGCCGGTCCGAGAGCGCGCGTACGGTCACCGCGTGAATGAACGCTCCGATGCGAATGCGCATCTCGTCTCCGACCTTCACGTCCTTCGATGGCTTTGGTCGGAGCCCGTTGAGCTCGACCTTGCCGCCATTCACCGCCTCTGTCGCGATCGAGCGCGTCTTGAAGAAGCGCGCTGCCCAGAGCCATTTGTCGAGACGAACGGCGGCAAGGGGGTCTTTCGGCATGCGAAGAAGCTAGCAAGCGTAGCGCGTCGAGGTTGGTGCGTGGAGCGTGGAGTGTGGTTGATCGCTCCACGCGCTCGACGCTCCACCCCCATCCCTTGCATCTGCTGGCACGGGCGGTCATATTACTGACCCGTAAGTAATTAAGCAGCCAGTCGGCTGGAACTTTGCTGGTGACACGGCGGCGTTCGCCCACATCTGCTTACTGACCAGTCGGTCACAAAATCGCTCATGACGATCTCGACTTCTCAAGAACCTCGCTGGCGCAGGCTCCCCGAGGAGCGACCGCAGCAAATCATCGACGCCGCGCTCGCCATCTTCGGCGAGCGCGGCCTCGCCGCCGCTCGCCTGGAAGACATCGCCAAGCGCGCTGGCCTCTCCAAAGGTACCATCTACCTCTACTTCCCCAACAAGGAAGAGCTCTTTCGCGAAGTCATTCGCAACACCGTCATTGGCCAGATCGAGCGTGCCGAGCGCGAGATGGCCGCCGCGACGCAGCAGTCCGCGTCCGAAACGCTCACGCAATTCGTCCGCGGTTATTGGGGCTTCCTCCGATCGCCGAACTTCACCACCCTGTTCCGCCTCATTCACGCGGAGTTGAGCAATTTTCCCGATTTAGCGCGTTTCTATGGACGGGAAGTCATCGAGCGGAAGCTGCGTCTGGTGACCGGCATCATCGAGCGTGGCGTGCGCACGGGGGAGTTCCGCGACGTCGACCCGGCCGTCACCGCTCGCATGCTGGGACCGATGTTGCTCATGCACGCGATGTGGTGCAGCCACCGCGATCTGTTCAAGGCCACCGCGAACAAAAGCGACGACCAAGTCATCGAGGAAGTTCTCGACTTCTATCTCCACGCCATTCGCCCCGCGCCGACCGCGAAACGTGCGCGCGAAAGCCATTCATCGAAATGAATCCGAGTCCCCGTTCTTTCATTCTCCGCTCGGCCGCGACCGTTCTCGCGGTCGCCCTCGCGACGCCCGCGCTCGCGCAGCAACCCGCGGCACCGTCGTTAGGCCAGCCGGTCCGGCTCTCCCTCGGCGACGCCGCGCGGCGCGCCGCGAGCCAGAGCAACAGCGTGCAGGGCGCCGTGCAGCGCGCCGAGGAAGCGCAGGCGCGCGTGACGCAGGCGCGGTCGGCCCTCTATCCCACCCTGCGCGCCGACGGGTTGCAGAGTGGGCGCACCTTCAACTCCGTCACCTTCGGTATCACGATCCCGCCCGCGCCGGGACAAGCTCCGCTGTTCGATCCCGACGGCCAGGTGTTGGGACCGGTGAACACCGTCGATCTTCGCGGGCATCTGCAGACGAACATCTTCGACTACAGCGTCCTGAAGCGCGTGAATACAGCGCAGAGCCAGGCGAGTGCGGCGCGCGCCGACGTCTCGAGCGCCGGAGACATTGCCGCCACGCAGGCGGCGAACGCGTACGTCCGCGTGCTGCGCACCAACGCGCAGCTGAAGGCCCGTCTCGCCGACTCCGCGCTGGCGCGGGATCTCGTGACGATCGCGCAGAGCCAACTCGAGGCGGGCGTCGGTGTTGCGCTGGACGTCACGCGCGCGCAGTCACAGCTCGCCGGCGTGCGTAACCAACTGATCTCGGCGCGCAACGAGCGCGACCGCGCACAGCTGGACCTCAGGCGCAGCCTGAACTTCGCGCTCGACACGCCGTTGGAGCTGACCGATACGCTCTCGACGGAGGTTCCCGAGAATCTCGCGCTCGATGAGGCTACGGCCACGGCGCGCGCACTCCGTGATCGACCAGATCTGCGCGCCGCCGACGAGCAGATCCGCGCCGCACGGCAAACGGTGTCGGCCATTCGGTCGGAGCGGTTGCCGAGTCTGAGCGCCTTCGGCGACGACGGCGTCGTCGGCAAGAGCGGCGCGACGCGTCTGTTGCCGACCTACACCTGGGGCGTACAGGTGTCCGTGCCGATATTCGACGGCTTTCGCCGCGAGGGACGGATCCAGGAGCAGCAGGCCGTCACGCGCGAGCTCGATGTGAGACGTCGCGATCTCGAGCAACAAGCCGCGATCGACGTGCGCGGCGCCTTGATCGATCTCGCGTCCGCGCGGGAGGCGATCGGGGCCTCGCGCGAGCGGCTTCGTTTGGCAGAACAGGAAGTCGAACAGGCGCGAGAACGCTTTCGCGCCGGTATCACCGGAAACGCGGACGTCGTCAACGCCGCGCTGTCGTTGAATGCCGCGCGCAGTCAGTACATCGATGTGTTGACCACGCTCCAAACCGCTCGCGTGTCACTGGCGCATTCCGAAGGCGCCGTGACCCAGCTCCGATAGTTCCAAATACGCTCAACCTAACGATTTCGCCATGGCAACCGCGATGCAACAGGACGTCTCCGAAAAGCAGATTCGTCCCGTCGAGAACCCAGCAACCCCCACGAGCTCCAAGCGACGCTTCGTTCTGCCGATCGTGGGCATCCTCGTGATCATTGCCCTCACCTGGGCGTACCGGCAGTGGAGCTATGGCCGCGTGCACGAATCCACCGACGACGCCGCGGTCGACGGGCACCTCATTCCGGTGCTGGCCAAGGTCGCCGGCTACGTGCAGAAGGTGACGGTCCAGGACAACTCGCACGTCGGCACCGATTCGATGCTGGTGCTGATCGACCCCACCGAGTATCAGGTCAGGCTGGCGCAGGCCGATGCCGATCTCGCCGCGGCGGTCGCAACCGCCGGCAGCGGCGGCGCGACCGGACAGGCGCAGGCGCAGGTGACGGTGGCGGCGGGTCAACATGCGTCGCTCGACGCGCAGATCGACGCGGCGCGCATCAACGCGCAGAAGGCACACGCCGACCTCGAGCGATACCGCCAGCTGGTATCGCAACAGATCATTTCGCGCCAACAGCTCGACGCCGCGGAAGCCGCGGCGCAGACCGCGGACGCGAACGTCGCCGCGTTGCAGCGAACTGCCGCCGCCGCCGGCGCGTCCGTCACGAACGCCGAAGCGGGTGTCCGCGTCGCCGACGCGCGATTGCGCGCCGCGCGCGCGGCGCGCGACAACGCGCAGCTGCAGCTGCAATACACGCGCGTGCCGGCGCCGACCGCGGGTATCGTCTCGCGCAAGCAGGTCGAAGTGGGGCAGCTCGTCCTAGCGGGCCAGCCACTGCTCACGATCGTATCGGACACGGGCGTATTCGTGACCGCCAACATGAAGGAGACGCAGCTCGCCGACATTTGCGTCGGGCAGCCCGTGGACGTCGACGTCGACACATACGGCGGCGCGACGGCGCAGGGCATCGTCGAGAGTGTCGCGGCGGCGACCGGATCGAAGTTCGCGCTGCTGCCGCCGGACAACGCGACGGGGAATTTCACGAAGGTCGTTCAGCGAATTCCCGTTCGTATCCGCATAACGAAAGGGCTGGGTGCGGACCGTCCGCTGCGTCCGGGCATGTCGGTGAACGTACACGTCCTGACGAGGAGCTGCCCGACGGCGGCGAAGGGGTAGTGCGGTGATAGGTGCTCGGTGTTAGGCGCTGGGTGCTCTCCCTAGCGCCAAATACCGCGCGGCTGACGTCCCCAGTCCATCACCACCAGCCCTTCGCCCCTGGTCTCTCATGGCTTCCTCGCTCACACTCGTGTCCGTCCCCGCGGGCGCCGCGGAGGACAGGTACCGTTACAAGTATCTCATCGCCGTCGCGGTCACCCTCGCGGCGCTGCTCGAGCTCGTCGATACGTCGATCGTCAACGTCGCCATCCCGCATATGATGGGGAATCTTGGCGCGACGCTCGACGAGATCTCGTGGGTGTCGACCGGCTACATCATCGCCAACGTCATCGTCATTCCCATCTCGGGATGGCTGTCGGGCTATTTCGGCCGCAAGCGCTATTTCACCGGCTCGATCCTTCTCTTCGTCGGCGCCTCGTTCTTCTGCGGCGCGGCGCACTCGTTAGGATTTCTCGTTTTCTGGCGCGTGGTGCAGGGGATCGGCGGCGGTGCGCTCCTCTCCACGGCGCAGGCCACCCTGTTCGAGGCTTTTCCCCCGCACGAGATCGGCATCGGGCAAGCGATATTCGGCGTCGGCGTGATGGTTGGCCCGACGATCGGACCCACGTTAGGCGGCTGGATCGTCGACAACTACGATTGGCCGTGGATCTTCTACATCAACATCCCACTCGGCATCCTCGCCGCCATCATGACGGTGGCCTATGTCAACAACGCCGAGCACCAGGAGCGCGCCGAGACGATCGACTATCAGGGCATTCTGCTGCTGACGCTGTGCGTCGGCTCGCTGCAATGGATGCTCGAGCGCGGTGAGCGCTACGATTGGTTCGAGTCGCGGTTCGTCACGACGTTGGCGATCGTGTCGGCCGTGTCTTTCGTGTTGCTTCTCTGGCGGGAGCTCACCGCGAAGGAGCCGGTCATCAACTTCCGCGTGCTCGCGAGTCGTCAGCTCGCGGCGGGCGTCAGCATCGCGGCCGCGCTCGGCTTCGCGCTCTACGGCTCGATCTTCGTCCTGCCGATCTTTCTTCAAGGCCTGCACGGCCTGACGGCGAACCAAACCGGGCTTGTCATCCTCCCCGGCGCCCTGGCCGCGGCCTTCACCATGGCCTTCGTGGGGAGAAACGCCAACCGGCTCGACGCTCGCGCCACGGTGTCCGTTGGTGCCGTGCTGTTCTTCGGATCGATGTGGCTGTTGTCGCGGATGACGCTGGGCAGCGGTCCGGAAGAGACCTTCTGGCCGCTGATTCTGCGCGGCGTTGGCCTCGGTCTCATCTTCGTTCCACTCACGAACGCGTCGATGGCAGAGCTCGAGGTGCGCGAGCTGGCGCAGGGCACGGGGATGTTCAACCTGACACGCCAGCTCGGAGGATCGCTCGGCATCGCCATCATGGCGACGCTGCTCACGCGATTCACGACGCACACGAAGGAGCTCCTGAACGAGCACGTCACGAGAATGGATCCGCTCTCGCTGGGTCGTCTCGATCAGCTCACCCGCGGTTTCGTGGCGCGCGGGATGGACGCGACGCTCGCGCATCAAGAGGCGCTGACCGTGATCGATCGACAGATCGGCGCGCAGGCGAGCGTGCTCGCCTTCTCCAAGCTCTACCTGCTCAGCGGCGCCGTCCTCCTCGGGTCGCTCGTGCTGTTGTTCCTGTTCCGCACCGGAAGGGGACGCGGCGCGATCGGCGCGGCGCACTAGCGTGAGCTCACCCGGCGACACGCCCGCGCGACATCGATATCGGCCAATCGCGTGGGCCGTGCGCCGGCGCTGCCCGCGCTGCGGCGCGCGCGGCGTGTGGTCGAGCTTCCTGCGCATGCGGCCGCACTGCCCGTCCTGCGGTCTCGAGCTCGACCGCGGCGAGAGCGACTACTTCTACGGTGCGTATTTGCTCAACTTCGTCGCCGCCGAGCTCGTCGCGATACTGGCGTTCGTCGTTGGCCTCGTGATAACCCTGCCGTCGCCGCCGTGGAATTTCCTGATGGGAATCACGGTGGCGCTCGCCGTCATCGCTCCCATTCTCCTGTACCCGACGACGAAAGCTCTCTGGCTCGCGGTGGATCTCATCTTTCGCCCCGAGCGCTCCTGAATCGCTAGGCGCTACGACGACTCCGGTTCGATCGCAACCGACGCCGCGCCGTGCTCGTCGTAGTGCACACGCACGCGCCACGGCTGACAGCACACCTGGCAATCTTCGACGTAATCCTGGTCACCGCCGCTGCCGGGATCGAGCGCTATCGTGTTTTCCTCGCCGCAGTATGGGCAAATGACGGACCCGGCGGTGTCGGCCGTTCCGTCGCCGAGCGGGAATTCGTCGTCGAGGTCGTCGAAGAAATCGATCATCGGATCGCTCGCGTGCGCGCGTTGACGACCAGAGTACCCGGCGAACATCGGAGCGTTTCGTCGGGTCGCGTGGTTACCTAACGAGTTGACTTGCGGAAAAGAACGTTCCACCGGCCGCGCTCGCTGTGTTTCCGCGCGTTCACGGCTGGCTCCCGATCACCGGAGTAGTTATACATCGGAAAGGACGGGGCGAGCGCGTGAAAATGATGACGATGTCCGAAATGATCGGTGCGTATCAGGCGGTGTACTTCGAGGACGTTGCGCAAGCGGTCGAGTACTGTCATGCGCTGGTCCCACACATTGTACAACGACGCGGCGCGCCACGCGATGGCGATGAGCGCGTCGTCGTGTGGTTTCACGTGCCGGCGAGGAGCCGCGCCTCGACGCGTCACGGATGTTATCTCTTCGCGAGCGCGGGAGCGATCGCGGCCGCCGAGCGCGCCGGGCTCGACACGCCATTGAGCGGACGCGTCGCGCGCTCCGCGCTGCCACCCGACGCCGTGCTCTTGTTCGGCGACGACGTGCCGTCGATTCCGGCGCGCACGCGCCCGGGGTCCGGCAGCGAGGCGACTCGTAAGGCAGCGCCGTCCACGAACGGGTCGCGCCGAGCGACCGACGTCAGGGTCTAGCGAGAGTTCTTCTCGCGACCCTCGCACCGCGGCGCCTGTTCCACCTCGACAGTCAGGCGTTATGCAAACTCCGGCGCGGCACCTAACGAGATAGCGTACCCGCGCCCCCGCGCCGCGACCGGCCAGCTTGCCTCCACGGCCGAGCCGCGAACACCGAACACGACGTCGTTCAGGTGGACCACGATACACACGTGGTTCGGGATGACGCGCACGCGCTCGCCCACCGTGGGACGCCACGGCGAACGGCTCAGATCGAGGAGACCGTGCTCCTCCGACATTCCCTTCACGACGACCTCGGGGTACTCGAGGAGGGAGCCGAATCCCTCGTCCGCGCCGCCGCGGAAGGGCTCGCGTCCCAGCGCCTTGCTTCCCGCATCGATCACCGCCTGGCCGGGGACGGCGGTACTCACGACCGTGGCCAGCACGGTGAGCGCGCAATCATCCCACTCGCAGGCGCCGATCTCCGCCGTGCTCCGGTCGTTGAAGATGTACGTGCCGGGACGAAACTCGGTCACGCCGGGCAGCTCGTGCGTTCGCCACATCGTCGGCGTCGATCCGCCACTCACCGCCGCCGGACCGAGACCGGCGCGATCGAAGCGGGACAACGCGTCGCCAAGGCCCTGGCGCAAGGTGTCGAGCTTTGCTTCCTGCGAATCGACGGCCTCGCGAATGTGCCCCGGATAGAACGCGATGCCGCCGAAGCCGAGCGGCGCCGAGTCACGGACCCGCCGCGCGAGCGCGATCGCATCGTCCACGACGGGAACACCGACGCGATGCATGCCGAGGTCGAGCTCGACGTAGACCGAGATCTCGCGATCCGCGGCGCGCGCCGCGGTGGCGAGGTCATCGACGGCGGTGGCCGAGTCCAGGGCGACCGTGAGACGCACATGCTCCGGGAGCGCCGCGAGACGCCGAGCGCGCAGCGGCCCGACCGGCGGGTACGCGAGGAGAATGTCGTCCGCCACCTCGCTCATGACTTCCGCCTCGTAAGGCGTAGCGCAGGTGAGCCCAACGGCACCGCGCTTGAGCTGTTCGGCGGCGAGTCTCGGCGACTTGTGCGTCTTGATGTGCGGACGCAGCGCGAGCCGGTGCTCGGCTGCATAACGAGCGGCACGATCGAGGTTCCGCTCGAGGCGGTCGAGATCGACGATGGGGACGGGCGTCTCGAGCTCGGAGAAGAGGTCGGTCACGGGAGTCTGGCGTAGCAGGGGAGAATATGTTTGTCCACGTTTCCTATTGCTCCATCCTACTCTCTTCTTCACGAGTGTGCACGATGCCCGACACGTCCACTTCCCGCTCCTGGAAGCCCTTCTTCCTCTCCGGCGATGTGCCGAAGCCGGTCGGGGCATATTCTCCCGCCGTCCGCGCCGGTGACTTCGTATTCATCTCCGGCCAGGTACCCCGTGATCCCCGGACCGGTGCTCTCCCCGGCAACGACATCGAGAGCCAGGTCCGGCAAACGCTGACCAACGTGAAGGAGGCGCTGGCCGCCGCCGGTGCGACGCTCGATGACGTCGTCTCGATGACGGTCTATCTCGCGGACGTCGAAGATTGGGGAAAGTTCAACGACATCTACAAAGAGACGCTTCGGCCGCCATACCCCACTCGCACAGCCATCGGGGCAAATCTGCGTGGCATTCTGGTGGAAATCAGCGCCGTTGCGTGCGTGAGCCGCAAATGACTAGTGACTAGTGGCGAGTGACGAGTCAGTATTCACTCGCCACTCGCCACTCGTCACTGTTTCCGGAGAACACTATGCGCTGGACGCCGGCGGTTGTCGCCGCCCTCACCGCTCCTCTCGTCCTGCTCGGCGCGCAGCAGTCATCGAAGCGTGCCTTCGCGCTCGCAGACTGGTACAGGCTTTCAACGCTCAGCGCGCCGGCGATGTCGCCCGATGGCGGACGCGTCGCCTTCACGGTGCAGACGATCAATGAGCACGACAACAAGTACCACCGCGAGGTCTGGGTCGTGCCGATCAGCGGCGGCCCGGCAGTTCGTTTCACGTCGCCCAGCACCGAGAGCAGCAATCCACGTTGGTCACCAGACGGGAAATACCTTCTCTTCACCTCCACTCGACCGGGTGGACATGGGCCGACGTGGATGTTGCGCATGGACCAGCCCGGGGGCGAGGCATTCCAGCGGCAGGATTTTCCGCGCGGCACTTCGGTGACGAGCAACGGCCGTCTCGCGGTGTGGAGCGAGAGCGATTCCGTGCCTCCGGATAGTGCGAGACGTGAGGACGACCCGTACGCGAAGATGCTCCCGATGGCTCGGCCCCCGTACGGTGCAATCACGAGGCCTACCGATCCAGCTCGCTTCGACGGACGGCAGATCTACGCCATGCGGTACAAGTCGAACGATCAGGGTTTCCTACCTGGCCCTCGTGAGGCGCGACGCTGGCGTCCGACGCAGATCTGGTCGCAGGGGTTCGATGGCGCGGCGAAGCGCCGAATTACCGATACGCGCTACTCGCATCGCAGCGTCGCAATCTCGCCCGATGGCCAGTGGGTGGCCTTCGTCGCTGACGCGCAGCTGCGACCCGACTCGGTCGTCGAAATGGAGCACGACTCCATCGCTCAGTTGCCTTACGACCGGAAACGCGACGACGTCGACAGAAACGACACCGACCTGTTCGTCATACCGATTGCCGGTGGCACGCCGACCAAGGTGGCGACCTGGATGGGGATCGAGAGCGACATTGCGTGGTCCCCGGACAGCAAGCGCCTCGCTTTCATCGGCCGCCCGGGCCGTATGAAAAGTGCGCGGGTCTATGTCGTCGCCGCGTCAGGCGGCACACCGGAGAACGTCCTCGGTTCGTTCCGCAACGAGCCACAAAACATCGAGTGGCTGCAGGGCGGAAGCATCGCGATGACGGCGTCCGTCGGCGGCAGCAGCGGCATGTTTCTGATCGATCCCGCGACGAAGAAGATGACGCAGGTTCTCGGCGGACGTCGTCGCATCACCGGTGCGAGCTTCGACGCGACCGGGAAGACCGTTGCCTTCGTGGCGACGAATTTGACGCACCCGACGGAGCTGTTCGTCTCCAACGCCGACGGCAGCAATGAGAGAAAGCTCACGAACTTCAACGAGAAGATCGACTCCGAGATTGCGTGGTCGGACGCGGAGCGTTTCACATATCCGTCCGTTGGCGGCCTCGAGATCGAAGGCTGGCTGATGAAGCCGTACGGTTATCAGGCCGGGAAGAAGTATCCGCTGGTGCTCTACATTCACGGCGGACCACACTCCGCGTACGGCGAGAATTGGTTCGACGAGTTCCAGAACCTCGCCGCGGCGGGAATGTTCGTGCTCTTCACCAACCCGCGCGGGTCGAGCGGCTACGGCGCGGAATTCACCTTCAGCACTCGCGGACGATGGGGTGCGGAAGATTATCAAGATCTCATGAAGGCGGTGGACATCGTCGCCAAGCGGCCCGATGTCGACTCGACGCGCATGGGTGTGACGGGCGGCTCGTATGGTGGCTTCATGACGGCGTGGGTCGAGACGAAGACGAATCGCTTCAAGGCCGCGGAAGCCGATCGCATGATCAGCGAGTGGAGCTACTGGTACGGTGCCTCGGACGCGCAGGGTCTCACCGAATTCGAGTTCTACGGCAAGCCGTGGGACAACTTCGCGATGTATGACTCGCTCTCGCCAATCCGCCACGTCGCGAAGGTAAAGACGCCGACGCTCATCGTGCAGTCCGAAGATGATTTTCGCACGCCGATGGGCAACGCCGAGCTCTGGTTCATGGCGCTAAAGAAGCAGGGTGTCCCCGTGGAGCTGGTGCGCTATCCGCGCTCGACGCACGAGCTGTCGCGCTCGGGCGAGCCGTGGCTGCTCGTCGACCGGCTCGGGCGTCTGAGACAGTGGTTCTCGTATTGGCTGCTGGAGAAGCCACCGGCGACCGCGGACCGCTGACACTCGTCACAAGCGTGTGCATGGGGCGTGCATATCTTCCCTCCATGAACGTTTGCACTCACCTCCGCTCGCTTGGCATCGTAGGCCTCGCACTCATCATCAACGCCGCCTTCGCGGCCTGCCGACACAGCTCCGCAGAAGACGCGAGCGGTGAAGTCTCCCTCTCCCGCGAGACTGCGAAGGACACGACACTCGCGGCGGCGGAGCGCGCATTGCAGGCGGGTCATGCCTGGCGAGCGACGCGATTGCTTGCGCCGGTATTGCGCAATTCGGCGCGTCGCACGCCGGCCGCGGAGCTGCTCGCGGCGCGGGCAGCTGCCGGATGGCAGGGCTGGAGCGAAGTCGATCGCTTGCTTCGCGGGCAACCGTGGCTCGGCACGCAGTTCGGCGGCGCGGGCTACGAGCTGCTCGCGCGGAGTGCGCTCGAACGCGGAACCGACACGGTGAGCGCGGCGTCGTTCGCGGACTCGGCGTTGCGTCGGGCGACCGACGCGCGCGTTCGCGCGACGCGTCTCGTGTTGTTGGCCCGGGCGCTCGATCGGCTGAATCAGCGCGACAGCGCGCGCGCGGACTACGAGCGTGCCAGCCAACAGCTGCACGACATCTCGGATTGGCTGGTGCTCCGCGCGGCGGGCGTCACGGACGATTCGTCGGCGCGCGCGCGATTGTTCGCGATGGTGCGCCGCCCGACGGCACGCGAACGCATTCCATGGACGGACGCCCTGGCGCGTGAGCGCGCCGGCGACCTCGCCGGCGCGGCGAGTCGATACGAGCGCCTCGGCGCGATGGCGAGCGCGTTTCGTCTCCGACTCGGCCCAACCGCGGACAGCGCCACTCGTGAGGCAGTGCGCGACTCGGTGATTCGGTACATCGGTACGAAGGGGGGAACCGCCGACGCGCGGCTCGCGGTCGAGGTGCTGGACAAGGCCTTTCCGTCGCTCACGCCGTCCGAAGAGTTGGTCGTCGCGCGGAGCGCCGAGGCGTCCGGGCCGGTGGCACGCGCGCTGACCGCGTACGCAAAGGGGATCGAGGCGTCGGAAGCGACGCCGAAAGATCGGCTCGACTACGGCGAGTTGCTGATTCGGGCCGGCAAGAATCGGGACGCGCCGCGAGTGCTCGAGCAGGTGCGCGCGCCGTCGAATCTCGCCGCGGAGGCGGCCTATCAGCGGGGACGCGCTCTGTTGTTGGGCGGGAATGGCCCTGCCGCGCGCACGGCGCTCCGCGCGGTCGCCGACGAGTACCGCGCAGACACGACGGGCGCGGCGTCGGCGCTTTACTTGTTAGGCGATCTCGCCACCGACGACGGCCATGACGACGAGGCGGCTGGTTTCTTTCGCTCACTGTATCGCGCGTACCCGACGAGCCCGCGCGCGGACGACGCGCGCTTTCGCGCCGGCCTGATCTCCTTCATCAAAGGCGACCACCGCGAGGCGGCGATCGACTTCGATTCGCTCGTTAGGCTCTACCCCCGGTCGAGCGAGGCGACGGCGGCGCGGTATTGGAGCGGACGTGGCTGGGACGCGGCGGGGGACAGGGCGCGCGCCGGCGCGGCCTGGCGGGACGTCATCTCGCGCGAGCCCCTCTCGTATTACGCGGCGGCGAGCGCGAAACGCCTCCGGCTGGCGCCCTGGTCGCCGCCGGGCGGCCGCGCGGCGGT
>DATBHD010000201.1:0-12199 GCA_036557635.1 Gemmatimonadaceae bacterium | reverse complement strand
AGCCACATCCGATACGGGCGCGGCAGCTCGGGCGCCCGGCGGCGGAGGAGCATCAGACCGAACACCTGTCCGATGAACTGCACGAGAATTCGCGTCACGATCAGCGCGTCGATCACCGTACCTAACGAGAAGAACCCCGCCAGGATCGACAGCCCCCCCAACACGAGGAGCGACACGTACGGGAAGTCCTTCGTTGGATGCAGCCGGCCGAACACGCGGAAGAAATAGCCGCTCTCCGCCGCCGCGAAAGGGATACGCGAGTAGCCGAGCAGCAGCGCGAACACCGAGCCGAACGCCGTCCACAGCACGAGCAGCGTGAAGATCGTCGCGACGCGCGGACCGTAGATCCGCTGCATGAACACGGAGACGATGAAATTGGACTCGGGGTGGGTCGAGGCGGGAACGAAGTCTCGCCAGGGTACGACGCCGACGATGGAGAGATTGATCCCGAGATAGATCACCGCGACGGCGGCGGTGCTGATCAGGATCGACCGCGGAATCACTCGGCCGGGCCCCTGCACCTCGTCGCCGATGTAGCAGACGTCGTAGTAGCCGAGGTAGTCGTAGATCCCGATGCGTGCCGCGGCGCCGAGTCCGAGGAGGAAGCCTAACGAGAACGAGAACGCGCCGGGTGGGAAATCGAAGGCGACGCGCGGATCGAAGCGCGTCGCGCCGGTGAGGATCACCGCGAGCACGGTCACGAGGGTGCCCACCCACAGTGACACGGTGATCTTCGCGATCGAGTGAATGCGACGGTACAGGAGCGCGATGTTGATGAGCCCGACCACGGTTACTAGGCCGATGATGCCTGTCCGAGATGCTCCCTTCCATATGAAAGTCGCGTAGTCGGCGAACCCGATATAGCCGGATGCGATCTCGAGCGGGCCGCTGAGCACGAACTGCCACACGAACAGGAACGCCATGAGCCGCCCGAACCGCGCGCGGCCGAATGCTTCGCGGAGATAGGTGAACGAGCCCCCCGATCCCGGCATCGCCGCGCCCAGCTCGCTCCACACCATACCGTCGCAGATGACGATGACGAGCGCGACGATCCAGCCGAGCATCGCCTGCGGCCCGCCTAACGCCGACATGAGGAGCGGGATCGTGATGAACGGTCCGACGCCGATCATGTTGGTCATGTTCAGCGCCGTGGCGCTGAGGAGACCGAAGCGGCGGTGGAGGCGGGGGGTATCGTTGGTCATGGGCGACCAACTTGGCGCGATCGCGTGTGGACTTCAACCGCCGGCCACGATGCACCGAGGTTGCTTCCGCGATGATCGTGAGACCTAACGGCAAAGCGGTCATCGTGGACGCACACGGACCACCACACAGCCGAACACGGACAAAGAGCATTGACCGTGTTGGTCCGTGCCCTGTCCGTGCTGGTCAGTGTTGACGCCTGTGGCTATGAATGCGGCAACGGTGCAGCATGGCCGGTTGGGACCGGCTCGCCCCTGGTGTAGGCCGTATGGACCATACACGCTCCTCTCGGGCCGAATCCAATTTCCAGTAGTCTCAACGCCGGCGACTCGCCGGGAGGATTCGCTTATGGCCACGTTGCTCGATTCACTCACGACGCTCGTTTCACCCGCGACCGGCCAAATCGCCGAGCGCCTCGGCGAGTCCGAAGCGGCTGTGTCGAGTGGGGTGCCGACTACATTCGCATCGGTCCTCGGAGGACTCGTCAATAAAACGGCGGATCCGACCTCGTTCCGTCAGGTCTTCGATCTCATTACGAGTCGGCCTGCCGGCACCAACCTGCCGAGCGACGCGTCGAGCGTGCTCGGCTCGTTCGTTTCCGGCGGAACCGTCGCCGCTGCCGGTACAAAGTTCCTCAACATGCTCTTCGGCGGCCAGACCAATGCCGTCGGCACCCTGCTGAATCGCACACTCGGCTTCAAGAACCCCGCCTCGGGCGGCCAACTGCTCTCGCTCGCTGGCCCGCTCGTGCTCGGCCTGCTCGGCAACAAGGTACGCGAAGGCGGTCTCGACTCGGCCGGGCTCTCGAACGTCCTAACGAGTGAGAAGGACAGCATCAACGCGGCGATGCCGGCGGGACTCTCGAGCCTCATCTCCAGCGCCTCGGCGCCGCACGTCGAGACGCCGGAGTGGAATCGCCCGACGACGACGGCGGGACAATTCGCGGACGTCCACCGCTCCGAATCCGAAGGACGTCGCTGGGTATGGCCCGTCGTCGGCCTCGCGACGCTCGCGCTGGTGTGGTTCGCGCTCGCGCACAAGAACAACAACGCGGCTCGTCAGGCGGCGGTCGTCGACACGACGACGCGCATCGGCGGCGCCGTCGGCACCGCGGGCGGCGAAGTCGCGGGCGGAGTCGGGACGCTCGGCGCATTCATGAAGCGCACGCTACCGAACGGCACCGAGCTCAACATCCCGGCGAATGGTATCGAGTCGAAGCTCATCGGCTTCATCGAGGACCCGAACCGTCCCGTCGACACCACGACCTGGTTCGAGTTCGATCGCCTGAACTTCGCGACCGGCTCGGCGTCGATTCTTCCGGAATCAGACGAGCAGATCGACAACATCGTCGCGGTGCTGAAAGCCTATCCCAACGTGAAGGTGAAAGTGGGCGGCTACACCGACAACGTCGGCTCGCCATCGGCGAACCAGAAGCTGTCGCAGCAGCGCGCGAATGCCGTGAAGCAAGCGCTGGTCGCGAAGGGAATCGACGCGAGCCGGCTGCAGGCGGAAGGCTACGGCGAGCAGCATCCCGTCGCCGACAACTCGACCGAAGGCGGGCGCGCGCAGAATCGGCGCATCGCCCTCCGCGTCACGGCGAAGTAGGCCGCATCGTGTAGCACCAAGCCTCGCCCTCGAGCACCGTTTCGCCCGTCTGCCGTTTGACGACGACGCGAAGCTGGGTCACCGGCTTGGTTTCATGGACACTCATCACCGCGGCCTCCGCGGTGATGGTGTCCCCGATGTAAACGGGGGCGGTGAACTTCCACTGCTGGCTGAGAAACACCGAGCCCGGTCCCGGCAGGTCCATCGCGACGAGCGCGTGCAGCAGGCCGGTCGTTAGGCCGCCCTGCACGACGAGTCCCCCGAAGCGCGTCCCCTTCGCAAAGTCGGCGTCGAAGTGTAGCGGATTGTAATCGCCGGTGAGCTCGGCAAAGGTCCGCACGTGCTGCTCGGTGAGCGTGAGAGAGCGTTGTGCCGTTTGGCCGACGACGGGCGCCATGGGTGAGCCGCTGCGGGTGATCCTGCCGACGACTCACGGAACCTGGGCTGAGACGGGCTCACAGACAACTGTGGTTGAGGATCCGCTTCCAGGCGCTCGCGAAGATTTCGGTCTTTGATGACCATCAACGGGTGAACGGACAAAGCCGGACAACAGCCGGACACTGCCGGACAAAGGGCGTGAACGACGTAAGGAGGCAAACGCACCTCGAGCTTGACGAGTCGCCATCGCATTGGTAGAGTACTTTGCAATGCAAAGGGAGATCGGATGCGCACCTCCGCCGACTGGCTTCGACACTTCGAGAGCAACGCCCGTCAACTACGCATCATCCCGTGGGAACGAGGCGCCGAGCTCACGCTCGATGAGCGCACCGCCATCGCAAGCTCGGTCGCCGAATTCCAACGCGGCGAGAGCGGGGAAGGGCGCCACCTCATTCGCTACGCCATCCAATACGCCGAGCGTACCGGAGATGGCGCGTACGTCGGCGCGATCCGCCTTTTCATTCGCGAGGAGCAGCGACACGCGCGGGACCTCGCGCGCTTCCTCACCCTCAATGGAATTCCCCTCGCGCGCGCCAGTTTCGCCGACGCCGTGTTCCGCCGCCTCCGCAACCTCCTCGGCACTCTCGAGATGTCGATCGCCGTGCTCGTCACCGCCGAGCTGATGGCGCAGGTCTACTACGACGCGCTTGGCGACGCGACCCGGTCGACGATTCTGCGGAGCCTCTGTGAGCAAATCCTCGACGACGAGGCGCGACACGTCGAGTTCCAGGCCGAGCGGCTCGGCATCCTCCGTGCGCGGCGGGGGCGGCTCGGGTACCTAACGACGATGGCGCTCCAACGACTGCTCTTTGCGGCGACGTGCGCTGTCGTCTGGCGAGCGCACCGGCGAGTCTTCCGCCAAGCCGGCTTCGGCTTGGCCGGCTTCTGGAAGAACGCGTGGTGTTGCTTCGACGCCGCGTTTCAGATCAGTGAGCAGGCGCGAGCCGAAGTCGCGCCTAACAACTCACTGGCTGGCGCATCCGAGGTGAGCGCGGACTAACGCGCCTCCGACCGCGTGGATGGTGCTCGCTCATGACCAGCATCAACGACTCTCTGACACGGACAAAGCCGGACAAGCCGGACAAGGCCGGACAAGGCCGGACGAAGAGCGGAAGAAAAAAGAAATTTACAAAAGAAGCGATTTCCGCTTTTTCGTCCGGCAGTGTCCGGCCTTGTCCGGCTTTGTCCGTGTCAGAGTCGTTGATCTCTCCCACACCTCAGCTGTTGGTCGGCGCTAACGTGTCAGGCAGCACTCCCCGCCACCTGCATCTCGCTCGCACGCGCACGCGCGTTGAGTCCGCGTCCGACGACGGTCACGATCGGGAGCGCGACGAACGGGACGTGCGCGACGAGCTGGATCACCCAGCGCACCGTGAACGCCGGCGGGCGGCCCGTGAGCAGTGGGATCACCGCCAGCGACATCACGCACCAGATCACGGGGCCGTAGAGGGACGCCACGCCGAGGATACCAGCGGGCGTCGAGATTGCGCGTTGGAGCGCGGGCCACGTCGTCGCCAGCGTCAGAAACACCACCGACCAGGTAAACGCAACGCATGCGTGCATCAGCAGGCCGATGAGCACCACTCGCGTGCCGCCCTGGAGCGCGGATGAGCCGAGGACCGTCGACGCGACGCCGAGCCACACGCGCGCGGCCGGAGCGCCGTAGGCGAAGACGTTCAGGCAGCTCGCGAAGATCCCGTCGATCACGGCGATCGTGAGCCACGTCCGGAGCAGGAGCGGAAGTGTGCGCGCGTTCATGGGCGCGAATATGACGCCTCATCCGCGAGAGGGCTAGAAACGTGGGCCGGACCGCACGCGATCGCCGCGGCCGCCTCGCCGGCTGGGACGAACCGAACCGTTAGGCTCGGTCGTCGACCATCACTCGACCCCGACCAGCTCGAGCTCCTCTTCCTGCTCGGCGGGCTCGCCCGCGCCCTCGGCGTCCTCGTCGTGATCGTGATACCAGTCGTCGTGCGGGGAACGCGCTCCGCACAACAGGCACTGCGTCACATGCCACTGCTTGTGGCATCCGGGACACAGCGCGTGCGTCTCGAAGGTGTTCCAGATCGTGTTGCAACCTGGGATGCACATCCAACGATCGTGGGGACCCGGCTGCCACTCGCACTTCGGGCAATAGATGGACGTCGCCATGGAGACCTCGCGGCGGATGACTCTTGCGGAAAATAGGCGACGCGCGCGACGTCACGCCAGCCGGCCGACCACCACGCGCCGCCGCTGCACCATGACTCCGCCGGGTATGTCATTCGACGATGTCGCGGCGAAGATGCGCGCAAGCACCTCCTTCCCGAGCATGTCCATCACGAACGTGCCTCCGGGGTGCAGACTCTTCGCGACGTTGTCGAGCACGCGCCGGTTGTCGGCGTCCTCGCGAAAGAAGCCGAAGGAGGTGAAGAGGCACACCGCGAGATCGAACGCGCGCGGCCGGGTGAAGCGGCGCATGTCCGACTCGATCCATTCGACGTGGACGTCCTCACGCTGTTCGCGCGCACGCGCGTGCTCGAGAAGCCATGGCGTCGGATCGACGCCGGTCGGCGGTGGTAGTTTCGTGCATGCTCATCGCGTCGTTATGCGTTGTGCTCGTCGAGAAGCTGGAGGATCTCGGCGCGCTGCGCTCGCGCGAGCGCCGTGCCGCTGCCGCCGCGCCCGGTCGCGCGCAACGCGAGGTCGTGGGGCGTCGAGCCGTTGCCGTTTGCGAGACGCGCGTCGGCGCCCAGCGCTAGGAGCGCTCGCACCGCGGCAGCGCACCGCGTCCGCACGGCGCGATGCAGTGGCGCGACACCACTCTTGTCGGTCGCGTTCGGCTCCGCGCCGGCGCGGATGAGGAGCTCGATGACCGCCGCCTGTGCGTCGGGATTCCAATGTGGCGAACCAGGGCTTCCGTCCGACGCGTAATGCAAGGGAGTCGCACCGCGTCGGTTCCGCGCCCGTGGATCGGCGCCGAGGGTGATGAGCTCCCGGACGATGCGCGTGCGGTAGCCGGCGGCGGCGACGTGCAGCGCGGTGTCGCCGGCATAGACGTAATGGCCGATCGGCTTCAGATAGAAGGGTTTCGCGCGCTGGCGACTCGCGCCGACGCTGACGGTTTCTACGGCAAGCTGTGCGTGCCCGGCGAGACGATCGAGCACGGTCGCATCATTCGGCGATGCGATCGCTCGCAACAGCGGCAGCAGTTCCGAAGCGCTTTCAGTCACTGTGCCGAACGATCAATGTGACTAGGCCACGCGACGGACCCCGGTGCATCGCCCTCTGAGTTGAGAGCGACTTCAAACCGGCCACTCGGTAGTTGAACGGCCGGCCGCAGATGAACGCCGATGACGCAGATTGACGCGGATAACACAAAAGCGCGGAAAGCAATGTTGAAAGCAGCGCGACGCTCTTTTGGAAAAAAGACTCTCGCGCTCTTTGTATCTGAGTTCATCTGCGTCATCGGCGTTCATCTGCGTCAAGCCTTTCAACTATAGAGTGACCTGCCTGTCCATATCCGTTAGCCGTAGAGCGAGAATCGCTCAGCGGACACGCGCCGCACTCTCAAAAGAAAAGACTCGCCACGGCTGCGGCCGGCTAGGAAGGTCGGATTCCGTCGCCGTTCCCCGCGAATAGTCGGTGATCACGTCCCGCCAGAACGCGATGGCGCCGGCATTTTTCTCGGCGACGCGGACGATCCATTTCCCCGGCAGACGATTCCAGAGCAGAAATGCCGCCGCACGGCCCACGCCGGCGCGACGGTGCTGGCGAATGACGAAGAACTCGGCGACGTCGAGGACGTCCGGATCGGTACTCGCCGGCGAGCCGATCGTGGCGAGCGCGAAGCCCGCTGGCCGGCCGCCATAACGAATCACGAATGCGAAGCGCCGATGCGCATCCGACCAATAGAGCGGCAGGCGACTATAGCCGAATCGGCCGTCCGGACCCAGCTCCAGGTTCGGGAAATAGTCACTCATGTCGTGGATGTACAGCTCGAGCAAATTCGAGAGCAGCGACGAATCGGAGACGATCGCCGGCGTCAACGTCACGCTCTTGTCAGGCTCCGCCAAGGTGCTCATTTGCGCACCATCCTGTAACCACGTACATCTATTGCCCGCCCAATGCTGTCCGGTCGCACCCGACTCGCGTGAACCTACGTCCGAGGGATAGAACGATGGCGACGCTCACCGGCACGAGCACCGGCTTGACCTTCAAGGGAATGACCCATCTCGGAATCAGCCGCGGCTACGATCTACAATACAGCGTAGCCGACCGAACGGCGAAGCTCTACCTGTGCGTCGGCGACGAGGACAATCGGGTTCTCATCAGCGGGACGACACCTGCCTCGCGGCAGGACGCGGTTCTCGACGCGATCGACGAGACGCAGTGCTGGAGCCAAAAGGTCAACCTCTGGATGGTCGCGGAAAAGAACGGCCGCGCCGTCGCCAAGACGACGCCGGTGAAATTCCTCACTCACGTGAAGCCCTATTACGGCCGCCTAACGATCAGCCAGATCGCGACCGACTACCCGAAGATGACCTATCCCGGTAACGGCAACGGGCGCACGCTCACGAAGGCAATCAACAACCGCTACTACTTCCGGAACGGCGACAAGCTCGAGACCACGCCACTCAATCGCGGCTTCGACTGCACCACGTTCCCGATGGCGCTCCTCGCGATTCCGTCACTGCCGCAGCCTGGCTACGGGAAGCAGCTCGCCGAAGCCGCAGGCGCGGTGCCATGTGATCTGGAGCAAATGCAATCGTCCGATCTGCATCAGAAATTTGCCGACAACACGATCCCGAACGGGCTGTACGTCCTGTTCAGCGCCGGGCACGTCATGCTCTATCACTCCGACATCAACTGGCTGTTCGAGTTCAACTACGGCGGCTACCGCGACACGCCGGCGCCGGACCGTGAGCTCAAGGCACCACAGAATCTCTGGTGGATGCGAAAGCTGGACGAGCGCTATCGGGCATGTTTCACATGAATCGTTAGGGCCCGACGGTAATCGGGATGGCAGGTGAGAACTTGTCGCCGAAGAACGACGCCCTCGGTCGCACTGACGCGGAGGAAAACAAAGCAGCTCATCAGGCTAGTGTAGTTGTTGGCACTCTGTTAGTGGAAGAGCTGGACGCAGATGAACGCTGATTTCGCAGATGAACGCTGACAAGACAGAAGCGAACGATCTTATGAAAAGAATCGGCAGTGCTGTTTCATCCGTGCTCATCTGCGGCATCCGCGTTCATCTGCGTCCAGCTTTTTCAACTACCACGTGGCCCGGGCTCACACTCGAGCTGTTCAAGAGTCGGTACGTTGCCTTTCGAAGAGATGATTGTCATCGCGGACTGACCCAGACAAGACCAAGCGTCAGGCTGACCGCAATGCGCCAAGAGGATCGATCCGACTCGCCCGGCTGGCCGGCACCCACACCGCGAGCAACGCGATGACGGCGAGCAACACCGGCACGCCGACGAACACCAGCGGATCCCGCGCCTGGACGCCGAATAAGAGAGCACTCATGTACCGCGAGAGCGCATACGCCGCGACGACGCCGAGGATGACGCCGATCAGCGCCAGACGCATCCCCTGCAACACCACCATCGCACGCACCGCGCCGGGCTCGGCGCCTAACGCGAGCCGGACGCCGATCTCGCGCGTGCGCTGTTGCACCGCGTACGCCATCACACCGTAGATGCCGATGGCGGCGAGCACGAGCGCGGAGAGCGCGAACACCGTCATCAGGAGCGTATTGAACTGCTCGCGCGACGTCGATCGTGACACGATCTGGCTCATCGACCGGATGTCGGCTACGGGCAGGCCGGTGGCCTTGCGGAGCTCCTCCTGCGCCGCCGCGCTCAGCGACAGCGGTGTCGCCCGCGTCCGGATCGTCCACGACATCGTCGAGATACGGTTGTTGAGATTATTGACCTGATCCGGAATCTGTCCCTGCGGCACGAACATCTTCGGGCTCGGATCCTGATTGAGCCCGTCGTCGCGGCTGTCGGCGACAACGCCGATGATCTGGCGATCCGGCTCGTTCGCGAACTCGGGCATGCCGCCTCGGCCAATCGTTAGGCGATCGGTCAACGGATCGCCCGTCTTCCAATACTCCTTCGCCATCGCCTCGTTGATGATCACCACCGGCGTCGACGCCTTGGTGTCGCGATCGGTGAAGGTCCGTCCGCGAATCACCGGAATCTTGAAGACTTCGAAATATCCAGGGGAGACGGTGATCCATTCCGCGCCGCCCGTGCTCTGACCCTGCCCCGGCTCGACCGGCCGGCCGATGACCTTGAAGCCGAGTCCATATCCGCCCTCGAGCGGGAGACAGCACGCCGCGCTCGCCGAGACGACGCCAGGCAGACGGCGCAAGCCATCGATTCCCGCGTTGATCGTCTGATCGACCGATGCCGCGGTCTGGAATCTCGGCCCCGTGAACGACATGTGCATCGTCAGCACATTGTTCGGGTCGAACCCGGGCGCCACGGCCCGCAGCGCGAGCGACGTCCGGATCAGGAGACCGGAGCCGATCACGAGCGTCAACGCCAGCGCGATCTCGAGGACCACGAGCGACGACCGAACCCGTTGGCTCCGGCCGCCGCCCGACGCGCCCGTCCCATCTCGCAGCGTGCCGCTCAAGTCCTCGCGCGACGCATGCAGCGCGGGGATCAAGCCGAACAGCAACCCGGTTCCGATCGAGACGAGCGCGGTGAACGTCAACAACCGCCAATCCAGCTGCACCGCCGACCCGTTGTCGCCCAACCGCGGGAGGCCGGCGGTGTTGATCGCCAGCAATGAGCGAATGCCAAACAAGCCGAGCGCAAGGCCGAGCGTCCCGCCGATCAGGGAAAGGAGCACGCTCTCCGTTATCAATTGTCTAATGATGCGGCCGCGCGCCGCGCCCATCGCCGCGCGGATCGCCATTTCACGTTTACGAACCGTCGACCGCACGAGCAGAAGGTTCGCGACGTTCGCGCAGGCGATGAGCAGGACGCCGCTCACCGCCGCGAGGAGAATCACGAGCAGCGACCGTGAATTGCGCACGAACACATTCTGAATCGGCTCGACGCTGAAGCTCGCGTTCTTGCCGATGCCATCCGGAAACTTCCGGCGAAATTCGTCCGCCGATTGCCGCAGCTTTGCCTGCGCCTGCGCGAGCGTGACGCCCGGCTTGATGCGCGCCGCGGATCGAAAATAGTGAGCGGCCTCGGTCGTGTTCGGATCGATCTGGAAATCGGTGTAGACATCCGGCGTGTCCATGAACTCCGACGGATCGAAGCCTCGGCCCAGCACGCCGATGACGACATACGGATCGCCGCTGAGCTGGATCGTCTTGCCGACGATCGCCGGGTCGGAGGCGAAGCGACGCGTCCACCAGCCGTACGACAGCACCGCGGCACGAGGGCCGTTCGGAAGGTCCTCGTCAGGTGAGAAGGTACGGCCGAGGAGCGTCTTCGCACCCCAGAGCCGGAAGAACCCTTCGCTGACGTTCCCGGACGTCACCTGCTCAGGGAGGTCACCCCCGGTGTAGTTGACCGTCACGTTGCGGAACGCCGCGGCGTCCTGTACGACGTCGGTCTGTCGCCGCCAATGCGCGAACTTCACGGGCGAGGCGCCGCCGCCGGAGCCATTCGGTGACGTGTTCATGAACATCACGATCCGGCCGGGATCCGGGTATGGAAACGGCCGCAGCAGGATCGTGTTGACCACCGAGAACACCGCCGTCGTCGCGCCGATCCCCAGCGCCAGCGCCGCGACCGCGGCGAAGGTGAACGCACGCTGCTGGCGCAGCATGCGCAGCGAGTACTTGAGGTCCTGGATAAACCTTTCCACTTGGACGTCCTCGGCGTGAATGATCGGCGGTCAGATTCCTTCTTCCAGTGACGTCTCCGTGAACCGGAGACATCGATAATTGGACACGGAGCAACACGGAAACGGCACCGACACGACGCTGAAATTGCAAAAACCAGAAGAATTCGCGCTCTTGTCCTTCTCCGCGCCGTTTCAGAGTGCTTCCGGCCGTTTCCGCTATCAAGCAATTGATGTAAGCCCTACGTTGAGCCGTCGCCGGTCGCAGAAGCTAGCCTCACCCCGGGAAATGCGCATCGATCATCTGTTCGCGACGCAGGACGAACCTCCCTCGACCTCTCTCTGGCCGCGCTGGATCGTCCTGCGCGGCCTCGGCCTCATCTTCCTCTCGGCGTTCTACTCGCTCGCCTTTCAGATTCACGGTCTCATCGGGGAGCGCGGCATCCTGCCCGCGGGCGAGTACCTCCACAATGTGCGCGGCGTCCTCGGAACCCTGCGCGCGATCTGGTACGCGCCGACGCTCCTCTGGCTCGGCGCCGGTGACTGGGCGCTCACGATCGTCGTCACCGCCGGGATCCTCTGCTCGCTGCTCCTGACGGCGAACGTCTGGCCGCGCCTAACGACCATCCTCTGCACGGTGCTCTTCCTGTCGTGCGTCGCCGCGCTGCAGGACTTCTCCTCGTATCAGTCCGACGGCATGCTCCTCGAGGCGGGCTTCATCGCCTGCTGGTTCGCGCCGCGCGGAATCCGCCCGAAGCTCGGCGCGACCGATCCGCCGTCGCAGTTCAGCCTCTTCATGCTGCGCTGGGAGTGGTTCCGGATCTACTTCGAGTCGGGGATCGTGAAGCTCGCCAGCGGCGATCCTCACTGGCGCAATCTCACGGCGATGGACGAGTACTATCAGAATGGTCCGTTGCCGACCTGGGTGGGTTGGTACGTCGAACATTGGCCGCACTGGTTCCACGCCACCACCGTGCTTCTCATTTTCGCCGTCGAGCTCGGGCTGGTCTGGGCGCTCTGGCTGCGGCGTCCCTTCCGCGTTGCGTGTTTCGTCCTCGTCACGACGCTCCAGCTGGGGATCATCGCGACCGCGAACTACGCTTTTCTCAACTATCTCGTTCTGCTTCTCGGCGTCCTGCTCCTGGACGACCAGACGCTC